>JAZQHN010000024.1:0-1596 GCA_045540615.1 Clostridia bacterium | reverse complement strand
CAGTTCTTTTGCCATGTTTGCAGCAGGAAGAGCATACGAGCAGGTCAGAAACTCTGTTGCTTATCCGAAAGTGAATGTGAAAATCGGTGCAAGTCACGCGGGAATTACAGTTGGCGAAGACGGTGCCAGCCATCAATGTTTGGAAGATATTGCTTTGATGCGTACCCTTCCCGGAATGGTAATTTTAAATCCGGCTGATGCCACCGAAACAAGAGCAGCAGTAAAAGCCGCTATCGAGCATGACGGACCTGTTTACCTGAGATTGGGTCGTTTGGCAGTTCCGCAACTGTTTGATCAGGATCCTGATTATCAGTTTGAGCTTGGTAAGGGAATCACTCTTCGTGAGGGCTCTGATATTACCATTGTTGCTACAGGACTTTTGGTGTTTGAAGCATTGCAAGCAGCTGAGCAACTGGCAGAGCAAGGCGTCAGTGCACGAGTTCTGAACATACATACCATTAAACCATTGGATACCGATTTAATTGTAAAAGCGGCAAAAGAAACGGGATGCATTGTAACCGCTGAAGAGCACAATGTCATTGGCGGTTTGGGAAGTGCAGTTGCAGAATGTCTGGCAGAAGAATATCCTGTTCCTATGAAACGGATCGGAGTGCAGGATCAGTTCGGACGTTCCGGAAAACCTGCCGAATTGATGGAATGGTATCATCTGACTGCGAAGGACATTGTGGAAGCAGCATTGGATGTGAAAACAAAAAAATGAGAATTTTAGGAATTGACTACGGAGATGCAAGAGTGGGACTTGCCCTTTCTGATCCTCTTGGATGGACAGCAAAACCTTTGCCCCACTTAAAGGGAGGAAATCCTAAAAAGCTGGCAAATGAATTGAAGAATTTGATTCAGGAGAATAGTGTAGAAAAAATTGTACTCGGTTTTCCGAAAAACATGAATGGCACAATCGGTCCAAGAGGTGAGTTGACAAAAGAGCTTGCTGCTCTTCTGGAAGAAAAAACGGGCTTGGATGTGGTGCTGTGGGATGAACGGCTGACTACTGTTTCTGCAACACAAATTATGAATCAAACTAATGTTCGTGGGAAAAAGAGAAAGGAGCAAATTGATTCTCTTTCCGCAGTTTTAATTTTAGAAACTTATTTACGTACTTTGTCATAGAAATGTAATCAGTTTAACAAGAAATTTTTGTTGACTATCAATGTCTTTTGCGATAAAATAATAATAACAGGAGGTGCTTGAAAATGGATGAAGAATTGATTGTACTGTACGATGAAGAAGGAGTAGAACAATCCTTTGCTTATTTGGATACCATTGAAATGAACGGCTCCACCTATCTTGCTTTAACACCTGTTTATGAGGAAGAAGAGGAAAGCGAAGATACGGAAGTTGTATTCATGAAATTGACACAGGACGAAGAAAATCCCAATGAAGATTTGCTTCTGATTGTGGAAGACGATGACGAATTAGATGCCGTTTTTGCGGAATTTACCCGCAGAATCGAAGAAGAGGAATAGAATACATACTAGCTGGCCTGCTGTGTTCGTAAAACATCGGAGTAAAATTTAACCAACACAAACGATTAGGGAATCCTGCTCCCTCTGCGGCGTAAATGCCCCCCATGATTGG
>JAZQHN010000023.1:0-2687 GCA_045540615.1 Clostridia bacterium | reverse complement strand
CGCTTGGCCTCCGACTTACTTGGTTGTTGTCAGTTATGGATTAAATGATGCTACGGAAGAAAAATCTGTCAAATTTTTTAAAAATGCTTTAAAAGAGATTTTTGAAAAGTTGTCAGATCAAAAGATGGAAGTGATTTTTTTGACTCCCAATATGATGAATACCAAGATCAGTGTTTATCTTCAGGATGATGATATGCGAAAAATTGCAGAAAATAAGGCAAGGATTCAGAGTAATGGTTGTATGGATCGGTATATGCAGGCGGCAAGGGAGGTTTGTAACATCTATGGGATTCCTGTTTGTGATTGTTACACCATATGGAAAAAGTTAAATCAAAACGGCGTGGATACCACGGAGCTTTTAGCAAATAAAATTAATCATCCTATCCGAGAAATGAACTATTTATTTGCTTATGAGTTGGTTCGTACAATGTTTCAGTAAAAGGAGAATTTATTATGATTATTATTCCTGTATTCGATGAAACAAAAGCAACTGTTCATTCTATTAATAAACATTCCTGTGTTCTTTATTTAGAGGAAGCGACGGAAAAAGACCGGATTTCTTACTGCGAGTATTTTGAACAACACCAAGGAATAAGAAAAGAATACGATAAAAGAGGCGGACACAGCTATGCAGCATATATTGTTGAGAATCAAAGTGTTTTTATCAATTACTATGATTCTGCCCATATCTTGACTGTTGTAACAGAGGAGTGTAATGATTATTTTACCTATCAGGATTTTTCTTATCAAGACATCAGAATAGTACCGCAACTGACGCAGCTTAGTCTGGAGGATTTTGGAATGTCTTATGCCATTCGCTTATCAGACGGAAGATTTATTGTGATTGACGGAGGCTGGAATTTTGAGCCTGATGTGGATCGGCTGATGCAGTGCTTAAAAGAAGGAAGTCCTCATGAAAAACCAATTATTGCCGCGTGGTTTTTGACCCATCCTCATGTGGATCATTTTCATTGTTTTATTGGTTTTGCGGAGAAATACGGGAAAGATGTAATTGTTGAAAAATGCTTTGCAAACTTTCCGGAGGCAGATGATTTGGAACGGTTTCGCGAGTTTTCGAAGGATGATTTTCGGGTAAAAAATACGGCTTCGCAATATACCATTCCGCTGATGTATGAAAAAATCAAACAACTTCAGGCAAAATTTTATACGCCTCATACCGGGCAAATTTATAAAATCGGTGATGCTGTTTGTGAGATTTTATCCTCTATTGACGATACTATTCACTGTTCCGAATCCGTCAATGCATCTTCTCTTGTTTTCAAAATGGAACTGGCGGGACAGACGCTTCTTTGGACGGCGGATACCTCCTTTGAGATTGCCAAGCTACCTCAGAGATATGGAGCATATTTAAAAGCTGATATTTTACAAGTGCCTCATCATGGTTTCCAGTGCGGTGATTATAGGGCAGAAATTGAAGGATATCAACTGATTCAGCCGATGGTTTGTTTGCTTCCGGCATCTGCTTTGAACGCGTATACAGGTTTTTGTTCCTTATTTCCTTCTACTAATTATCTGATGACCCATGCGGAAATAGGAGAATTGATTGCAGGAACACCACAAAGAACCATTTCCCTTCCCTATACTCCTCCCTGTGTTGCAAAAGAAAAATTGAAAAATAATTATTTATCGGGAATGGATAATAATGGTTCAAGGACTTGGATTTTTACAGATCTTAACAGTTCCTGTGCTGATGATTTCGAATTTTCTATGCTGAATACTTGTGTTATGCCTGCTGTTATTTTTGCATCATTAATATTTGAAAATCCTAAGGATAATATCCGCCATATTAAAGTAACGTTGCAGCCTTATTCCTATCGAAAAGTTTGCATAACTGACGAATGTGAGGTAGAGCTTAACGGAGTTTATTTTAATTGGGAAGCGTTGGATGTGAAGGGGCTTCCTTGTAATCAGTCTTTTGCAATACGGTTTATGAGTGATATGCCAATTGTGATTTCACATAAAAATCATTTTCCTGCTCATGTTACAATAAATAGATTTTGAATTCCATTACTAGCGATCGTTTCAGTTATGTGTGAAAGCGTATAGCGAAAATAACTTTGAGAAAAACGGAATTCATTTAAGTCCCCGGGGACATGATCTATTAGCAGCCAAGTGGATTTGCTTGGTTGCAAAATTACAAAAAGAGGTGTCGAAATGAAAACAGTAAAAGAAACACAAATTTTAGTAGGAGCAGATTTTGCGGGATTTTCACTGAAGGAAGCGGTTGTAGCTCACTTGAAAAAGAAGGGTTGGACGGTAACGGATGTTGGTGTTCAGGTTGATTCTGACCCTGATGATACCGATCTTATGTTCCACAGAGTGGGGCTTCGTGCAGGCTCTATGATTTCTGAAGGAGAATTTGAACGTGCATTGCTCTTTTGCGGAACAGGGATGGGAATTCATATTGCCGCAAGCAAATGCCCCCATGTTCATGCAGGGGTGGTGGAAAGTGTTCCTGCAGCACTTCGTGCCATTACAGGAAACGGGGTAAATGTTCTTGCAATGGGAGCTTTTTATGTGGCTCCTCAGATGGGTTGTGATATTGCAGATGCATACTTGAATGCAGAGTTGGGAAGCGGTTATGAATGGTGGAAAAACTTCTATGAATTCCATAAGCTTGCCATTGATGAATTAGAAACATTTGATTATGAAGAATATAAACAAAA
>JAZQHN010000022.1:0-6003 GCA_045540615.1 Clostridia bacterium | reverse complement strand
ACCCAGCTTTACATGAACTTCAACGGTTTCGTCAAACTTTGCTTTACCGGTTTTTACAACCAGATCAACTGCTTCTGCAGGATCATATAATTTGCTTTTATCAATCAGCTTTACGCTTTCCTGATATTTCTTACCTCTTTTCAAAATGCTCTACTCCTTTCGTGGTAACACGGAACCTTTTTTGGTTCCTCCCACAAGATTACGGGATTTTCTTCGTCCGTTCAATTGCTTCTTCCCGCAAAGGAAGCCTCGACGAAGGATTGACTTAAAAATCTTAGTCTACTACTACAACACCCATGCTTCTTGCCGTTCCGGCAATCATGCTCATTGCTGCATCAATGTCAGCAGCATTCAAGTCGGGCATTTTGGTTTCAGCGATCTGACGAACAGCATCCTTGGTAATGTTTGCTACCTTATTCTTGTTCGGTACGCCGGAAGCCTTATCGATTTTACAAGCCTTCTTGATCAGTACAGCTGCGGGAGGGGTCTTAGTCACGAAGGAAAAAGATCTGTCCGCATACACTGTGATGACAACAGGAATTACCAAACCGGCATCCTTTGCTGTCTTTTCGTTGAATTCTTTACAAAATCCCATAATATTTACACCATGCTGACCCAGTGCAGGACCAACAGGGGGTGCCGGAGTCGCTTTACCGGCAGGAATTTGCAATTTAATGAAACCAACAACCTTTTGAGCCATAGTTTATTGCACCTCCTTAAAATGTGGTAAATGGCGGAACGGTCCACCCGTTCCTCCCACTTATAATAAACGGTATTCACCGAATATTATTCTATCCTTGCCTGTTCAAAGGCAACTATACCAAAACTTCCACCTGGTCAAATTCCAATTCAACCGGTGTCTCTCTTCCGAACATTGAAACACAAACACGAACCTTCTTCTTTTCCATGCTGATTTCTTCCACAACACCAATGAAGCCTTCCAAGGGGCCTTCTACCACCTTGACGCTGTCACCGACCTCGTAATCAATTGTAATGGATTTTGTTTCGATTCCCATATTTGACGCTTCGTCATCCGTCAGAGGAACGGGCTTGCTTCCGGGTCCTACAAACCCGGTAACACCTCTAGTATTACGGACAATATACCATGTTTCGTCCGTCATTACCATTTTGACCATAACATAGGTAGGAAACTTTTTACGGATGGACACCTTTTTCTGCCCGTCCTTCATTTCCACAACCTCTTCCATGGGAACCTGAACATCAACAACCAAGTCCTCCATGTTACGGTTTTTTGCGGTCAATTCAATTCCGTCTCTTACTTTGTTTTCATAACCTGTCAGAGTATGAACTACATACCATTTTGCGTTCTCAGCCATGTTGCAGGAAACCTTTCGGTCTCCGCACCTCCCTCGCTTTCTAAATTGCCAAATCCAACAGTGCCTTTAAACCCAGGCTGAACACCCAGTCCAAGGCTGCAAGACAAAGACCTACAATCACGATTGTGAGCAAAACAACAGTTGTGTCTTTTCTCACCTTAGAAAAGCTTGGCCAGATAACTTTTTTCAGTTCTACCCAAACACCTTTGAAATATCTTCCGATTCTTTGAAATAAATTCATTTTTTCCGCAGCTGCTGCCATGGTATGAATCCCTCCTGCCTACACTAAACTATTTGGTTTCTTTGTGAGTTGTGTGCTTCTTACAGAATCTGCAATACTTGCTCAACTCCAGTCTGTCGGGAGTGTTCTTCTTGTTCTTTATCGTGTTGTAATTTCTCTGTTTGCATTCTGTGCAAGCTAATGTAATTTTAACTCTCATGGTGCACCTCCTACCTACTTTCTACCGAGTATATACGAAATTTGAACATAAAAAATAAGCCTTTTCGTACCCAAGTATAAACTATAATACCATATTTCTCGAAATTAGTCAAGAGTTTTTCGAAAATTTTTCTTTTTTTCTAAAATTTTTAAATAAAAAACCAGGACTTCTTCAGGCTTTTTCGACAGTCTGAAATTTCGAAGTCCTTGAGATTTTTCTTTTATTATTTCTTTTCAACTGTAATATCTGATTGAGCCATTGTTATATTTCCGGAAACAGTAGCAGAAAAACCCTCGTCAGGCAAGCTTCCGATGAATTTCGCCTCCGCATTTTGTCTTCCTTCACAAGTAATCAGGTTTCCTCCCTTTCCTTGGAAGGTAGTACCGGAAAATAATATATTGGTTTTCGGATAAGTAATTCCTTCCGTTTCAATATCCAGCAATTGAATTTCGCTGTTTCTCACCACGGAATTGATCAGTTTCACAGCATCAACAGGTGTTCTGGAATATAGTAAAACAGGAATATCATTCTGGAAATAAATATTTTCAAAAATAATATTTTCTTGAACCGGTGCTTGTGAACCGGGATAATAGCTTCTGGAATAGTCATCCTTATCAAAATGAAGAGAAAAGGCAACAGGTCGTTTTTTCTGCAGGAAAATATCTTTAAAATGAACATTGCGGCATCCGCAATTATAGGTAACCTCTTCCTGTACCATTACCCAACAGATTCCGTCATATTCCTTGATTCCTTCTTCGTGAGATGGCGGTGTAACGGAACGATAAACAGTACCATCCGGATTCATCAGTACTCGGTAAAGACGATTGTTGCAAACAACCGTATCAGAATTCTGAACTTCCATTCCTTCTTTCCAGTCTGTCCAGGAACCTGCCAGAACACGACAAAAATATCCTACCGTATCTTCATCATCCAAATCATAACAATCCTCCACAATTCCGTTTTCAATCCAGCCAAGCTGAGGATTGGAGGTTGCATAATCGTGAGCATTCAAAGCAATAGGGTCGTCAAAGGTACGGAAAATCCCGTGACGAATCACAAACTTATTTCCGCGGCCCAGATGAACTGCATCCTTTCTTCCTTCCACGTGAATATTTTCAATCACAATATTTTCAAAAGTGCAAACATGAATTCCAAAATTTGCGGCAGGCAAATCCAAAGATTCAAAATCACGAATTTCCAGATTCTTTATATAAAAGAAGGAAACATGACCGCGGAGACCGGGAATTAATTTTTTTCCGCCTGCAACACCGCTGCACTGTACATCGTTACAAATCAGTTTCAAACCAATCAGCTTAATATTTTTATTATAGGTTCTGGTAAAAGCTCCCTTATTTACAAAAACATACCCTGTTTCAACCGACTTACTTTTTTGACGGCGGATATATACTCCAGCACCAAAATAAATCGTAGTATCATCTCCGAGATAAACCGGCTCAGACAAATCATAGATACCGGGCTTATCAACAAGAATGGTCCCTCCCTGTTCTACTGCCTGCTGTAATGCAGCAGCATTTTCTTCTCCGTCTTTTCCCGGTTCAAAACCGCAAGCATATGCATCAATCATAATTATTATCCTTTCTTTAAACCTTTTATAAAGCCATTATATCATAGTTTCTATCAAAACGCAACTTTTTTCTTATTTATTGTACCTTCATAGGCAGTTACAATATGATTCTCTCTTTTTACAAACAAAGAAAAAATCCAATAATAAGAACCACCAGATTAAATTTTCTGATGGTTCTCACTTTTCTAATATACAGCAAAACAATCTTATGTTCCTTCTGACCATCCTGTCATTTCTTCATTCAGTCTGGAAATAGCTTTTTTTTCTATTCGTGATACATAGGAACGGGATAACCCCAACCCTTTTGCAATTTCTCTTTGCGTATATTCTCTTCCGTCTTTTAAGCCGTACCTCATCAATATCACTGTTTTTTCTCTAGGGCTTAACACTCGGTCTATGACACTGTACAGCTTTTTAATTTCACTCTTTAATTCAGCTTCTTCAAACACCGCCTCGTCATCTGTTTCCAAAATATCCAACAAAGTCATCTCCCCCTCACCCTTTCCACCTTTGACAGGCTCATAAAGAGACACTTCGTTTTGCAATTTCTTTTCTGAACGCAACACCATCAGAACTTCATTTTCAATACATCTTGCCGCATAGGTCGCAAGACGTTTTCCTTTACTGTAATCAAAAGAATTTACTGCCTTAATCAGCCCTATGGTGCCAATGGAAATCAAATCATCCATTTCTTTTCCGGAAGAGGTGTATTTTTTCACCACATGAGCAACCAACCGGAGATTATGTTCAATCAGCAAATTCTTTTTACTTTCATCCCCCTTGCGATACGCTTCAAAATACGCCTTCTCCTCCTCCGGTGTCAAAGCCTTGGGGAATGAATTGGGATTAACCAAAAATCCCGCCAAAAAAAACACCTGACATAAAAAAGCATAAAATAAAGACAGCATACCCTTCACCTCCCGTAAAAGATATGCCGCCCTTCTTTAAAAAATGATTTTTCTTACAGTTCTTCGACTTCCTTCATTTTTTCAATCTGCATCTGCTGAATATCAGGAAATACAGAAAGCATGGGTTCTTCGTCTGAATGCTTGAATTTTCTGTTTACATAGTTTTGGGTAATCTTTCGTACTGTACCTGCCAGAACCAATACACCAATTAAGTTAGGAATTGCCATTAATGCATTGAAGGTATCCGAAATATCCCAAGCAAGCTGAAGATTCATGGTTGCACCCACAACAATAAACAAGACAAATACCACTTTATATAATACAGTAGATTTGGTGCCGAACAGATATTCCCAAGCCTTGGTTCCATAGTAAGACCAGCCAAGCACCGTAGAAAAAGCAAAGAGTAAAATTGCCAGAGCAAGTACCATGCCTGCCCAACCGCCAAAACGTTGAGAAAAGGCATATGTTACCAACGGTACACCTTCTATCTGTTCGATAGAAACTGCATTGATTTCTCCGTCCTTCACCTCTTCCCCTGCTTCGTTCAAGGAAACTCCTCTTACTGCCATTACATTGGTGTACACATAATTAGAATCATCAGAAGGATCGTCCTTTTTCAGGGTTACCGTAAAAGGTTCTCCTTCTTCGGGAATTACATGATATGTTCCGTCCGTTTCATCCCCTTCATTTGCCAACTCCAAAATAGGATTGGTGGTAATATCCATCAAGGGAATATCATCCTCTGTTTTAAAATCATCCATGTTATAAATGCTGACATATTGGGTTTCTTTTGTCAACCCTGCCAAAGCCTGTTCAAACGGAACAGAAGTACAGGTAGAAGAGAGCAACACAAATGCAGTCAGAGTACAAACGATAATGGTATCTACAAACACTTCAAAAATACCCCAGATTCCCTGAGTAACAGGTTCCTTTACATTAGAAGCAGAATGTACCATAACAGAAGAACCAAGACCTGCTTCATTAGAAAACACTCCACGTTTAAAGCCCATGGTCATTGCCTTTTTAATCACCAAACCGCTTCCTGCACCTGCAATAGACTGAAAACTAAATGCACTTTTGAAAATGCTGGTAAAAATGTAGGGCACCTGTTCAATGTTCATAAAGAAGATAATCAACGCTCCAATGATATAAAACAATGCCATAAAGGGAACCAGTCTTTCTGTAGTCTGACCAATTCTCTTAATCCCGCCTACAATTACTAACGCTGCAATAATTGCCAGAATTATTCCCATCACCAAACCGGGAATCCCAAAATTTGCCTGCATCGCAGAAGAAATGGAATTAATCTGTGCCATATTTCCAATACCGAAAGATGCCAACACACAAAAGATACTGAATAATACCGCTAAAATTTTACCGATATGCTTACAGCCCTTTTTACTTCCCAGACCGTCACGGAGATAATACATCGCTCCGCCTGACCATTCACCTTCTTTGTTTTTCCGTCTGTAATAAATACCCAGCACATTTTCAGAATAGTTTGTCATCATTCCGAAAAAGGCAGACAACCACATCCAAAATACCGCACCGGGACCCCCTACCGCAATAGCAGTAGCAACACCGGCAATATTACCGGTACCGATAGTAGCCGCCAGCGCAGTACATAATGCCTGAAACTGAGAAATTGTTTTTTCTTCTTTGTTTTTTCTGACATCCTTTTTGGTAAAAATTCCGCCAATCGTTTCTTTTGTTACGTGCTTTGCATGAGATAC
>JAZQHN010000021.1:0-2093 GCA_045540615.1 Clostridia bacterium | reverse complement strand
ATCGGTTCTGCCGGAGAATCTTTGGCAGCAGGAGCTATCTTTACTCTTCCTGCCTTGTTTTTATGGGCAAAAGATGGTGTTATGGACAAGCCTGGAATCCTTGAAATTACTTTGATTGCCCTTTTGGGTGGTCTCCTTGGTGTGTTCTTTATGGTGCCTCTACGAAATGCTCTGATTGTAAAAGAACACGGTATTTTACCCTACCCCGAAGGAACAGCATGCGCAGAAGTTCTTCTTGCAGGAGAAGAAGGGGGAGCCAATGCTTCCACTGTATTTGCGGGCATGGGCTTTGCAGCAATCTTTAAATTTATTATTGACGGTTTAAAGGTGGTTGCGGGAGAAGTATCGGTATCGGTAAAGGGCTATGCCGGTCAGATTGGAACTCAGATTTATCCTGCAGTAATGAGTGTAGGTTATATTTGCGGTCCTAGAATTTCTTCTTATATGTTTGCCGGCGGTGTGTTAAGCTGGATGGTTTTAATTCCATTGATCGTATTGTTCGGAGCAGATTTGTTGCTGTATCCAGGAACTGCTCCCATTGGCGAAATGTTTGCCGAAGGGGGTGCCAGTGCAATCTGGGGATCATATATCAGATATATCGGTGCAGGTGCATTAGCAGCCGGAGGTATCATTAGTCTGATTAAATCCTTGCCTTTGATTGTTACTACATTTTCCGGTGCAATGAAGAGCATGGCGGGAAGTAAGAATGACAGTAATTTAAGAACTGCTCAGGATATGAATATGGTATTTGTGATTGCCTCTATTATTGTTCTGACTCTCTTGGTTTGGTTGGTTCCTGCCATTCCTGTTACCTTGCTGGGTGCTGTTATTGTTGTTGTATTCGGTTTCTTCTTTGCAACCGTTTCTTCCCGTATGGTTGGTTTGGTAGGAAGCAGTAATAACCCTGTTTCCGGTATGGCGATTGCAACCTTGCTGATTGCGACTTTGATTTTGAAATTAACCGGAAGCACCGGTGCGGTTGGAATGGCAAGTGCGATTGCGATCGGTTCTATTATCTGTATTGTTTCTGCCATAGCAGGGGACACCTCTCAGGATTTGAAAACCGGTTATTTACTGGGTGCAACACCCAAAAAACAACAGATTGGTGAAATTGTCGGTGTTATTGCAGCGGCTTTGGCAATCGGAGGAACCTTGTATCTGTTAGACAGTGCATGGGGCTTCGGTAGCGAGCAGTTAGCTGCTCCTCAGGCAACCTTAATGAAAATGATTATTGAAGGTGTTATGGAAGGAAATCTTCCTTGGGGACTGGTATTCATCGGTGTGTTTATTGCAATTGTTGTAGAAATAATCGGAATTCCTGTTTTGCCTTTTGCTATCGGTGTTTATTTACCTGTTCAGCTGAATGCTTGTATCATGATTGGTGGTTTGGTTCGTCTTGCACTTGATAATATGAAGAAAAACGAAGAAAAGAAGAAAGCAATTGTGAATGACGGCGTTTTGTTCTGTTCCGGTATGATTGCAGGAGAAGGCTTGGTTGGAATTTTACTGGCACTGTTTGCCGTATTTGGCATTGATAAGGTGTTTGATTTGTCTGCGATGATTCCTGCGTCTGTATCCAATATTGGAAGTCTTGTTGTATTTGGTCTTATCATTTTGAGTGTTCTGAAATTTTCTCTTTGGAAGAAACGTGGTTAATGTATGAAAAAAAAGGAAAATTATTTAGAACGCTGTCCTAAAAGACCAAAGGGGCTTTCCTGGACGATAGATAATTCGGGAATTGTTACGTTGGAAATTGAAAATAAGGGTTGGATGAATCGAATTGCCCAAACATTCTTTCATAAGCCAAAAATCAGTTATATTCACTTGGATGAACTGGGAAGCTTTTTATGGCAAAAAATTGACGGTAAAAAAACGTTAATTGAATTGGGAAAAGAAGTGGAGGCTGAATTTGGAGATAAAGCAAATCCGCTATATGAACGTCTTGCCAAATATTTTCAAATTTTAGATAGTTATCAATTTATAAGTTGGGATGAATAATTGATGAAGCTGCAATCAATTTGATTGCAGCTTCAGACTGTTGTACCGATATATTAATAAATGGATTTTTATTAATTTTGATGATTTATCAAAAT
>JAZQHN010000020.1:0-13328 GCA_045540615.1 Clostridia bacterium | reverse complement strand
TAAAATCGGCATACAATGGTCTAACAGAATAACATCGGGGCGATTTTGAATCGCCAACAAAACAGCCTCTTCTCCATTGCTAGCAATCCCTGTTAATTCAAGCTTTGGTTCTAACGCAATCAATGCTTTTGCACAAGCACAAAAATCTTTATCATCATCTGCAATTAATAATCTAATCATGGAATACCTTCTTTTCTTATAATGCCTTCATCTATTATAACGGTTTTCTTTAAAATTTTCCATTGGCTTTTTTACTAAAAATATCAGAAATGTATAGCAGTTTTTAAAAAATTATTGATTTTTTGAAAAAAAACTGGTCAAATGTCGAAATATATGGTATAATAAATTCAAAAGCATTTATTATATGATCATTAAAATAATCAACAGAAAGGATATCAATAAAATGAAAAAAGGAATGATAATCGTTCTTTGTCTGATGTTAATGCTTTCTTTTTCCGTTCAGGCAAACACTTATAATTTGAATCAGACTTACCATATTTTGCAGATAACTGCAGAAGATTTTATTTCTGACTTAAAAGGAGCAGGTGTTTCCGAATCATTGATTTCTTCTTTTCTGACAGACTTAAATGAACGAATCGGAACAACGGAATCGTTAACGGAAGAAAATTTCAATTCAATTGTTGCCTCTTCCATGGCAGGGCTTTTGCAAAGCGGTGTGTACAATAATTTATACATTGCAATGGTTTCTTTATATTCAGAAGATATTCAAGTGATGTTAACCACAAGAGAAATCCCTCCTGCATTTGAACCCATTTATCAAACAGTAAAAACTTGTTTGTTAGGCACAGGAGAACTGCAAATTTTCACCGATGTTCCCAAGGAGCATTGGGCAAGCAATTCTATAGAGGTACTTACAGCAGACGGAATCGTTAATGGAATGGGGAACCGATTATTTGCTCCCGACGAAACAGTCACCCGTGAACAATTTGTAAAAATGGCGGTAGACTGCCTTGGATTAAAGCCTACAGGAAAAATCCTTCCATTTTCGGATGTCACAGAAGGGCAATGGTATGTTCCCTTTGTAACAGCAGCATATGAAAATCAGCTTGTAAGCGGTGTGGCAGAAGATTTATTTGGAATTGGAGAACCTATGCTCCGTCAGGATATGGCTGTAATCATTCATCGGATTTTGCTGAACAACAGTAAAATTCCTGAAAAAAAAGCAGAAACTTATGCAAGCTTTGAAGATACAGACCAAATTGATGAATATGCCAAGGAAGCGGTAAAGGCATTAAGTGAAGGTGGTATGATATCGGGTGTTTCAGAAACAGAATATGCCCCCTATGCTTACGTAACCCGTGCTCAGGCAGCAAGAATGATTGACCAAATGAGACTGGCAATCTATTAAATACAGAAATGAGGAAACAGTATGAAATGTCCCTATTGCAGTGAAGCTGACAGCAAAGTAATCGACTCTCGCTCCACCGAGGAAGGAGTTTCTATCCGCAGAAGAAGAGAATGCTTACTATGCGGAAAACGGTTCACCACTTATGAAAAGGTGGAAAATGTGCCGATTATGGTAATCAAAAAAGATCATAGCCGTCAGCCTTTTGACCGTACCAAAATTATTAACGGCTTAAAAAGAGCCTGCGAAAAACGTCCTATTTCATTAGGTGAAATCGAAAAAATTGTTTATGACATTGAAACTTCCATTTATAATTCTTTGGAACGGGAAATTTCTACTACTGAAATTGGCGAAATGCTGATCGAAAAATTACGGAAACTGGATCAGGTTGCCTTTGTTCGGTTTGCCTCTGTTTACCGCGATTTCCAGGATGTAGAAACCTTCCGTCATGAGATTGATAAAATTTTGAAAAAATAAAATTGAACAAATAAAAAGTGTTTTTTTTGTAACTTTTCACAATTTTTCAAAAAACACTTTACAAATTGATTTCAATGTGATATAATGTGATTGAATTATAATTCTATACTTGTACAAGGAGGCACGAGATATGAAACGTTATGAAAAGCCCATGATGGCTGTAACACGTTTTACAACTCAGGAAACCATTGCTAATGCGTATACCGGTACTCCGTCTGTAAAAGACGAATCAGTAACTATCGGTGGCGAAACGGTAACAGTGCCCGTAACAACCTTTGAGATTACGAGCTTGGGTGCAACTTCTTCAATTTCTGTTACACCCAAACCGGGAATGTAATTTCCTGAGACGAGTAGAATTTGATTCTAATAGAAAAAGACCGATTCATGACCGGTCTTTTTTTATTTTCTGTAATCAATTAACGAAACAGCGGTGTGGAAAGATACCGTTCTCCCGTATCGGGAAGAAGTACTACAATTTGTTTTCCGGCATATTCCTCTTTTCCT
Source organism: Clostridia bacterium (assembly GCA_045540615.1). Lineage (GTDB taxonomy): Bacteria > Bacillota > Clostridia > HGM11514 > HGM11514 > SIG438. The sequence continues at coordinate 10,981 of JAZQHN010000020.1, read as the reverse complement.
GCTAATTGAATTGCTGCATATAGTGCTGCACCGGAAGAAATTCCTACCAAAATCCCCTCCGTTTTTCCAAGGGCTTTTCCTGTCTCATAGGCTTCTTCTTCGGACACGGTGATAATTTCATCATAAATTTTGGTATTCAGTACATTCGGGACAAATCCTGCACCAATTCCCATAATCCCATGTTTTCCGACAACTCCCGTTGATAAAACGGCAGAGTTGGCAGGTTCTACTGCAACAACACGGATATGAGGGTTTTGAGATTTTAAATATTCTCCCACTCCCGTAATAGTTCCCCCTGTTCCTACTCCTGCTACAAATACATCCACTCTTCCGTCAGTATCTTCATAAATTTCAGGTCCTGTCGTTTCAAAATGTGCTTTTGCATTAGATGGATTATCGAACTGACCGGGAATAAAGCTATTTGGAATTTTTTTTGCTAATTCTTCTGCTTTTTGAATTGCTCCTGTCATTCCAAGCTTACCGTCTGACAACACCAATTCTGCACCGTATGCCGTCATCAGCAATTGACGTTCCTTTGACATGGTATCCGGCATGACAATCATGACTCGATATCCCTTTGATGCAGCAACTGATGCAAGTCCAATGCCCGTATTGCCCGAGGTAGGTTCAATGATGACAGAATCCGGACGTAATTTCCCCGATTTTTCTGCATCCTCTATCATTGCTTTTGCCACACGGTCCTTTGCAGAACCTGCAGGATTACATCCTTCCAACTTTGCCAAAAGAGTTGCTTTCAGTTGATATTGTTTCTCTATGTTGGTTAACTCCAGAAGAGGAGTTCTTCCAATTAACTGTTCTACAGAAGTATAAATATGACTCATCGTTTGTCTCCTTTCCGATTCTGTTGTTAGTATACCATCTTTCCGAATTTTTGTCAACAAAAAACAGAAAGGAAGGATCTGTCAACAAGATACACAAAAAGCAGATTTTATCTTTAACATGCTGTCAAGCTTTTGAGGAATTCCATTTACAAGCTTAAAAAAAGAAACATTGTCACTTTGCTCATTGGCACAGATCAGGATATCATCAACAATATTAAAATCCCGCGGAGAATTGCCATCACAAGGAACGGCTTTAATCATCTCGGGATGAAGTCTGTTTTTTATATCCAAAACGGATATGGAATCATGTCCTCTGTTAGCAATATAACAAAAATCATCTTTGATTCTTATGGCTGAAGCCATGCTTAATCCGTCAAAATCTGCGGGTAAAACCTCCACCGTATTTTGATATTCAAGGGTTCCTTTTTTGTATTCAAACACAGAAAGAGATGATTTTAATTCGTTGGCACAATAAATATAGTTTTCTTTTACTGCCAGATGCCGTGCGCCATGTCCTTGAGGAACAGATGCTTTTGAGATAAAACGAAGGTCAGTATCATACAAAAATACGGTATCCAGACCCAAATCAGTTACACAAACACAGTTTTGATCCGATATCATCCCCACATAGTGAGGGTGAGGACCGGTTTGTCGGGTTGGATGTATGCTTTTTCCGTGATGCTGTACTAAGCAGGATGGCATTTTTATGAGATTGCCTGAACTATAATTAGTACAGTAAACATCGTGTCCATGAACACATAAATGACATGCCACTTCGCCTTTTGTTGAAACAATTTCCGACGGGTTTTTCAGTTTTCCGCTCTCGTCAATATCATAAACAACAAGCCCGCTTTCCGCACTTTCCGGAAAAGGAGCACGAAGCAAAATATACAGTTTTTTTTCAGACTTCACCATATACATAGGTCTGTCCATTGGTACAAAGTCAAAAAATTCCAATGTTCCGTTACAAAAAAGATGATAGCAGTAAATCCCGCCTTTTTCGCAACAGGAAGCAATATAAATTGTATTATAATGCTGATTGTGTATCATTCGGATCACCATTTATCGCAAGATCATATTCGTGGGACCAGTCAAGACCTCTGTATTCTGCGGCTCTGTCATCTGTTTCAATAAATTCCATAAGAAGATCCAGCATGTCCTTTGTCCAGGTATTTTTATCAATCTGAGCGGTGGTAAACTTGTTAAGTGTAATCATTTCAAATCCAAACAGGTCTTTTACCTGGGTTTTTGCCGCCCCGCCAACTACTTCTTCAACAAGATGACTGGGGATAAATAACACTCCCCCGCCGGCACCAAATACCACATCTCCGGGAAGGCATACTGCATTTCCGATTCTGGTTACTGTATTAAACCCTGTCATAATAAAGTCGCGGATAGGAGTAGGATCAATCCCTCTGTAATAAACCTGTGTATCTTCAATTTTTTTCATTTGTTCCGTATCGCGGACTCCACCCCATACTACAGCTCCGCCATTTTCGTTTTTGGTTTTGTTTTTAATTGCTGTTGTAAGGTTTCCGCCCAGGAAGGTTCCTTTATAGATTTTGTCATACATATCAATCACCGGAACATCATATTCACCAAGGCTGTCAATAACCCATTGATTATACGTACCCGTTCTGTTTTCACTTCTTCCGATATCTTTTACAACCTCGTCTAAATCAGGACGGAAAGGACAGTAGGTAGCAGTAACAGCTCGTCCTATCAGCTTTCTCCCATCGTCGTGAAGGGTATGCAATCTTCCTTCAAATTGACTTTCATATCCTTTGACAAAAATAGGCTTCCATACCTCTTCCAAAGTCAGAGTTTTCAGAGCTTTCAGGTATTTTTCATCTACCTTCGGTCTTCCGTCAGGAAGTCTTTCACCCTTCCATTGTGGTGTTAATGCAATGATTTCTTCTTTTACGTTAAAGTTCATAATTTCATTCCTCCATCTATAAAAATCGTTTCTCCTGTGATGTATCTTCCTTCCTCAGAGCAAAGCAAAAGGACCTGTGCCGCACAGTCTGCGGGGGCTCCTGCATATCCACAAGGAATTGCTGACAGCACTTGTTTTTCGTAGTCTTTATCACTTAAGGCTTCAATGTTTCTTGGAGTTTCAATGACCCCGGGTGCCACATTGTTTACCGTAATGCCAAAAGGAGCCAACTGCTTTGCCAGGTTTGTTACCATATTGGTCTGGGCAGCTTTTAAAGCCGCATAAATCAGCATATCCTTGTGAGGCTTTTTTTCTTGAACACTGCCGATAGTCACGATTCTTCCCCAGCCTTGCTTTTGCATATAAGGTGCATATTGTTGAATCAACTTCAGAGAAGCTTTGAAATTTATGGCTGTTTGCTTGTCAAATTCCTCATCTGTAATCTGATTCCATGGTGTTCTATATTGAATCGAGGCATTGAGAATCAAAAGATCCACATCACCTGTTATTTCATATAGAATTTTTGCACAATCAGGTAGGGATAAGTCGCAAACCGCCGGAACTGTTCCCGGAATTTTTGTTACTGCGTTCTCTGCCTTTTGTTGATTGGAACCGTTAAGAAATACCGTGGCGCCAAATTCCGATAAGCATTTTGCAGTTCCAAAGCCGATTCCTTGTGTTCCGCCTGTAATCAATGCCTTTTTACCCGATAAATCAAACATGAAACGCTCTCCTTTCCATGCTTTCTAATATTCCTTTCAGATAGCCGATGGCATAAAGTCTGCCAAGAGCTGTATAACCCGATACATCTTTTGATTCTCCTGCCATCAGAGGCACATGGTCAACCCGAATCGGCACATCAATCCCGCATTCATGATACAGCTTTATCATATCTGCCATTTGAATCTGACCGTTATCGTGAAAGGTTTCGTTAAATTGATATTTGTTTCCAACAGCATTTCTGAAATGAATAAAAAAGATTTTATCTGCTAATTTCGGAATTACATCATATAAGTTTTCACCCATCATCAAATAAGTTGCTTGACACATGGTAACGCCAAGATTCGGACTATCAACAACCGAGATTGCCCGATTAATATTTTCATAGCTTATCATAATTCGTTCCACATCGCCCAATTTTGCCAACGGTGGATCGTCAGGATGAAGTGCCAATTTTACATCATATTTTTCCGCATAGGGAATAACAGCTTTAATAAAATATTCATAGTTATTCCATAATTCTTCTGCTGTAATCTTTTTCTCAATCGGCTGAAAATCCTTTATGTCAAATCCCGTTACCAGCGCATCGCCCCGTTCCTTGATACTGTCTGTGGTGCGAAGCCAGCCAATATGTGCCATAAAGTTAAAGCAAAGAATTTTTATTCCAAACCGATTCATATATTCCAGCATTTTTACTGCTTTCTCAATGCATTCATCCCGCTTTTCATCCCCCGCTTTGATATGGTCATGTAATTCATTGGGAAGAGGTTCAATGATCAGAGGTTTGATCCCAAATTCGGTAAATTTTTCCATGACCTGTTTCCAATGATTGAAATCAGTAATATCAAAGTCGTCAGTTTCGGGAAGGCGAATGGTTCCGTGTTCCACGCCGCATTGCTTTGCATAATCCCAAGTCAAATCATGCTGACTTCTAAAATAATCCGTTAAAATCATAATCAATCTCCTTTCTGTAATAATTGACATAAGAAGCTTATTTTGATATAATGTATTATATCAGAAAGGAAACGATAAAATCCAGTCAAATCTTACTTTTTTATAGTGAAATGTTATGGAATTGAGGGGGGTCTATGAAAAAGAATTATTATACGCAGTTAAACAATCAATTTATCTATTCTTTGTTCTATAGCTCAAAGAAAAGAAAAAGCAATCAGTTTAAGCATCACCATCATACCGAAATAGAGTTGGGTCTGATTCTCAGCGGAGAAGGAGAATATGTATTAAACGGAACCAGATTTTGTGCAAATGAAGGAGATTTGTTTATTGTACGATCCAATGAGCCTCATTGTATCCCTGTCATTGTGAGCAACACATTGGTGGCATTTAATATCCAGCTTTCCACATTCTTTTTATGGAATATTTGTTCTGACTATATTCCGCCTCAAAAAATACTGGCGCTGATCAATTCGGACATTTCCATTCATCATAAGTTGCATGATACAAAACTTATCCATTGTATAAAAAACATTGCAAAGCTAATGGATTCAGAAGAAGAAACTTCTGTTTTTGCTCTGAGAAGTGAAATGGTACAAGTAGTCATGATGATTTGTGAAAAAATAGAGACTGATGAAGCAATCGAAATTCCGTCTGCGGCACGCTTGAATGATATTCAAGCGTCCATCGATTATATCAAACGGAATTATCAAAAGCCTATCAGCCTTGGGGATATAGCAAAAAGTGCCACTATGAGCCCCTCTTATTTTTCCAATACATTTAAAACCATAAGCGGGATGACACCCTATCATTATTTAATGACAACCCGTATTGAACATGCATTAGAAGAATTAAAGCATACCAATAAAACAATTATGTCTATTGCATTGGAATGTGGTTTTCCTTCTTTAACATCCTTTAATAAAGCGTTTAAAAAGCTGGTAGGGGTAGTACCCACGGATGTTCGAAAATAACATAAAAAAGAGATTAGAATTTGAAAAAATCAAAAAAATGACAGAAAACCGCAAGGAAACATCGTCTCCTTGCGGTTTGTTTTTATCCTAAAATATTAATGGGAACCAATGCTGGTAAGGGTCGTCCTGCAATAGTAATATCCATAATAATACGGTTCATAGCCGCAATGTGTTCCCCGAAGTGAACTGTTGCCCGTAACACAAAATCAGCATCCATATCTCGGGCAATTTGAAGGTTACGAGGGCAATCGCAAGTAAATCCTTCGGGAAGATGTAAAGTAACCTGTCCGTTAATCTGTTCCTTTGAGGTATTTTTGAATACGACAGAAAAATTCAATGTATCGTTTGATTTCATTACAGGTTTCTTTTCGAAACAAACAATAGCATAAAGGAAGGGAGAACAAGGTACATCATAGCAATATTGAGTTCTATTCTCAAAGGGACTGCGCACCGTTTTTTCCATCAGCCAGTTTTCTTCATATCCTCGTTCAATCTGATGGTCACCATCTGTCCAAGCCATAGAAAATTCACAACTACGGAAGGTTGCTTGAATTTGATTCATCACCCTATCCGTCAATTCAGTACAGGTTTTGGGAATTTTTCCATAAGATTTGTCAATGGCAACATTAACAATATCGTCTCCAATATATTCCATCCAATCCTTGGGAATTCCGTCCATGCCATAAAGGATACCAAGATATGCTCCAACCGTTGCGGCAGTACAGTCGGTATCGTCACCGCAGTTAATAGCAGCCAACATAGACTTTTTAAAATCCCCTTCTCCGTACATAAGCCCCAAAATAACAAATCCAATATTCACAGGAGCCTGGAACCAACCCAAATCCTTTGTTCCTTCCACTACTGCTTCTCTTGCATCTCTCAAGGTCATCCCTTTGTCATAGCATTCAATAGCAAGGCGAATGGTTTTGGCCACTCTGGAATTTTCAGGAATTTCTTTTAATGCAGCTTCAATTCCTCCGCGAATATCAGGATTGAAAAAAGCATTACATTCCAGATAAGTGGTAAAAATTTCTGCATGAGTTCCTTCTGCCAGTCCGTGGTCAACACATGCATCTGCAAAAGCAAATTTTGCTGCCAGTTCAGGGTATCCCGGAGTCAGACATGCCCATAGTTCGGAACGAATCCATGCTCCGTTGGAGGTTTTCCATTTGTCGTTAAAAAGTTCCCCTGAAAGAGGTGCGGGAATTCCTGACCGCAAATTGCTTTTTGCTACGCCGTATTCATTCCATGCGGGAGGAATGTAATTCAGCCAGTACTCTGACAATGATGCGGGATTAACTCCGCCGGGGCCCAATTCTTCCAACGCACACAGAAATACCAACTGTAAATCCAAATCATCATTGGGAAGAGGCTCACCTTTTTCTGTTGTAAATCCCTGCACATCCAAAAATTCATTTTGCCATTCATAAGGGCCTCCCAGAGTGCCTCCAATATTTTTGCCAATCCAGCAAGCATAAATTTTATCTCTCAGTTTTTCTTTGTTAAAATAAATCATTAATAAACCCCTTTCTTTTTTTCTGACTTCATTGTAACAAAAAAGAAAAAAGCTGTCAATCCGACAGATTGACAGCAAAACGTATTGAATTTTTACTTTTGTAATTTTTTTCTAAACTCTGCGGGTGAAAGGCCTGTTTCTTCACGAAATTTTTTATAGAAAAAGGTTTTGTCTGACATACCACAGGAAATTTGAACTTCTTCTACAGAAAGTCCCGTGGTTTCCAATAAACCGATTGCCTTTTGGATTCTGATTTTTGAAATATAATCTGTTAATGTCATGCCGTTTTTTTCACGAAACATCCGACTAAAATATAAAGGATGATAAAAACATTTTTTTGACAAATCATTCAAGGTCAATCGCTCACTGCAATGTTCTTCAATATATTGTTGTAACATAGAAATAATAATTTCTTCATCCTGTTTGCAAAGAGAACGAAAAATGTGAGTCAGAACTGCATTTAAATAAGAACGGATTAAAATGCTTCTTCCCGGCTCATTTTTTTGATATTCTCGAAGCAACGCAGAAAAAAGAGCATCCATTTCAGGAATAGCCTCACCAGAAAGCTGTGCCAATGGTTTGGTATTTTGCTGTGCCTGCTGAAATTCTTCAAACATGGAAAGGGATAATATTTCATATAAATTTCCAGAATCAACCAATTGATCACTAATAAATTCAGGAGTCAGCATAAGATTATAGTAGACCAGCGGATGAGAGGAAGAAAAAGAATGAGTTTGTCCGCAATTGACAAACAGCAATGTTCCTCTCTTTGCCAGGTATTCGGAATTACCAATACGATGCATTGCTGAACCCTTGATAATATAAACAATTTCAATAAAATCATGGGTGTGGATTTGATAATTACCACCTGTCTGCAAATGAATATAAAATTGTTCATTTTCCCGAAAATATTCATTTCTGCTGAAAAATTTCATATGCTACTCCCCTTTTTTCTTCCTTTTCGAGCATATAAATCTTATTATTTTATTTTGTATGCTGTTACAGTATTTTTCATCAACATAGCAATAGTCATGGGACCAACACCACCGGGAACGGGAGTAATGGCGGAGGCAACTTCCTTAACTTCTTCAAAATCCACATCTCCTGACCAGGTTCCGTCTTCTAAGCGGTTCATGCCTACATCAATCACTACAGCACCCTTCTTTACCATATCTCCTTTAATCAGCTTTGCTTTTCCGACTGCTGCAACTAAAATATCCGCACGCTTTGTCACTTCTGCCAAATCCTTGGTTTTGGAGTGACAAACAGTAACAGTACCATTTTCGGCAAGCAATAACATAGACTGAGGTTTTCCCACAATGTTACTTCTTCCCACAACCACACATTCTTTTCCGCTGACTTCAATTCCGGTAAGCTTAATCAATTCCATGACACCTGCAGGAGTACAGGGAGCAAAAATGGGTTCCCCTATCATAATTTTTCCCACATTAAAGGGGTGAAAAGCATCCACATCTTTTTTGGGGTCAATGTTGTAAATAACTGTTTTTTCATCCAAATGTGCCGGCAAAGGCAATTGCACCAAAATCCCGTCAATCCGGTTATCCTTATTTAACTTATCCACCAATGCCAACAGTTCTTCCTGGGAAGTTTCTCCGGGCAGAGCATATTCGTAGGAAGTAATTCCTACGTGTTCACAAGCCTTTTTCTTATTGTTGACATAGCGACGGGAAGCAGGATCATCACCTACAATCACTACTGCCAAACCGGGTGCACGCCCTGTCTTTTTTAATTCCTCTACCTCCATTCGCAAGCCTTCCCGAATCTCAGCGGCGAGGCTTTTTCCGTCCAGTAATTTTGCTGCCATTTTGTTTTCCTCCGTTTCGTTGTTTAGATTTATATTGATTGTTTTGATTCCCAGAATTTCTTTTTGGTTCGCGAGGTGATGGAATCAGACATTCCTTTCCGAATCCGATTAAATCCTCACGACCCGCTTTTGTTAATGCTTTTCTGACCAACGAATAATTTTCCCGTCTGGAAAATTGAAGCAATGCCCGTTGCATCTGCTTTTCCTCGTAGGTTTTTGCTACATATACCGGCTTCATGGTCATAGGATCAAGCTCGGTATGATACATACATGTCGATATCGTTCCCGGAGTGGGATAAAAATCCTGCACCTGCTCCGGCATATAATGCATCTTTTTAAAATATTGCGCCAGTAAAATGGCATCGTGCAGGGTACTTCCCGGGTGGGAAGACATAAAATAGGGCACCAAATATTGCTTGGTTTCCTTGTTTAACTGATAAAATTTCTGATAAAATTTTTCGTAAACCTCTACGGGAGGCTTGCCCATGTACGATAAAACATTGTTTGATACATGCTCTGGTGCAACCTTTAACTGACCACTTACATGGTATTTGCTTAATTCACGGAAAAAGGTGGGGTCTGGATCAGCCAAAAGATAATCAAACCGAATTCCAGAACGGATAAACACCTTTTTCACTCCCGGTAATTTTCGTAATTTTCTTAACAGTGATAAATAATCCTTGTGATCTGCTTTGATATTATTGCAAACCTTAGGATATAAACATCGTTTTTTATTACAGGTTCCTGCGGTTAACTGCTTTTGACAAGCAGGTTTTCTAAAATTGGCAGTAGGACCGCCTACATCATGAATATATCCCTTAAAATCAGGATGTGAAATTAAGATTTTTGCTTCTTTCAATAAGGATTCATGAGAACGGGAGCTGATGACCCGACCCTGATGAAAGGCAAGAGCACAAAAATTACAGGAACCAAAGCACCCCCGACAAGAAGTAAGGGAAAACTGCACCTCTGAGATAGCAGGAACACCATCGGTATAGGAAGGATGATAGGTTCTTTCATAAGGCAAGGCATAAACCTTGTCCATTTCCTCAGTAGTAAGAGGAAGAGAAGGTTTATTTTGTACAAGATACCGATCCTGATGAGCTTGAGCCATGCGTTTTCCCCGAATGGCATCCTGATGCTCATACTGAATCCGAACCGAATCGGCATAGGCGCGTTTCCTGTCCCGAACCTCTTCAAAAGAGGGCAAAATTACGGTATCCTTTGGAAGTTCTTCTTCTTTGGAGCAGCAATATGCTGTTCCGTCCACATTCCTGATTTCCTTGACCCGTTTTCCCTGATTCAATTGATGGGCAATCGCAGGAATAGACCGTTCTCCCATACCATAGCTTAACAAATCTGCTCTTGCATCAATCAGAATAGAACGACGAACACGGTCATCCCAGTAATCGTAATGGGCAAATCTTCGCAGACTTGCCTCTACACCACCAATAATCAGAGGAATATCTCCAAATGCTTCGCGGATTCTGTTACAATACACAATCACGGCACGATCAGGTCGTTTTCCTGCTTGACCGCCCGGTGTATAAGCATCGGAACTACGCTTCTTTTTTGCGACAGTATAATGATTGACCATAGAATCTATATTCCCGGAAGAAACCAATACACCTAGTCTTGGTCGTCCAAATTCTAAAAAAGCATCCTTGCTTCTCCAATCGGGCTGAGAAAGAATTGCTACCCGATAGCCTTCCTGTTCCAGTACTCTGGAAATAATGGCTGTGCCAAAAGAGGGATGATCCACATAAGCATCCCCTGTCACATATAAAAAATCAGGCCGATCCCAGCCCAAATATTCCATTTCCTGTCTGTTTACAGGTAAGAAACTCATTTCTTGCTCCTTCCATGAAGATTCTGTGATAATGCATTTTTATTATACATGAAAAAAGCTGTTTTGTCAATAAATTTACACTCCTTTTGAAAGCATAAACACATGGAAAAGAAAAAGGTATTGCATTTTGAACGTTTTTGTTGTAAAATAGGTATATAAGTATTTTTTAGGATGTGAAGAATGTGAAATTAATCATACAGATTCCCTGTTACAATGAAGAAGAAACCTTGCATATTGCAGTAGGCGACCTTCCTAAGAAAATAGACGGGGTGGATGAAATTGAATATTTGATTATCAACGACGGCAGTCAGGATAACACAGTGGAAGCTGCAAGAAAATGCGGAGTCCATCATATTGTGGGATACAGC
>JAZQHN010000019.1:0-1923 GCA_045540615.1 Clostridia bacterium | reverse complement strand
CCCCTTGGGAAGCTCCAAGCAGTTTGTATGAAGCATTGAACGCTCATGCCTTTATGAGAAAGGCGGTTGGTGCTTTGGAGGGAATCGGACCCAACACCTTCGGAAGAATTGACATGGACTTATATCCTTTCTATCAGCAGGATATCGAATCGGGACGGTTAACCAAAGAGAAAGCTTATGAGCTGATTTGCAAATTCTTATTAACCTGGGATTTGCATTATGACCACGACATCAAAATGGTGGGCTACTCTGACCACGAGTTGGAAAATACCTATGTATTGGGCGGATGTGACAAGGAAGGAAATCCCCTCTACAATGAACTGACAAAAATGTTTCTGCAAGCCACGAGAGAAGAAAAAATTATCTTCCCCAAAATCACCTGTCGTTATTCCAAAAACTCTCCTGCCGAATATCTGAAGGAGGCAAATATTGCCGTTTTGGACGGAACAAGCACCTTGCTGTATCAAAATGACGACGCCACCATTCCTGCGTGCGTAAAGGCAGGAAAGACCTTGGAAGAAGCAAGAGACTACATGATTACAGGTTGCTGGGCAATTACCGCAAACGAAATTGAAAAGATTGATGATGGATATTATGTAAATATTTTGAAAGTATTTGAATACACCCTTCACAATCGCACAGACAAGATGGAACGGGTAAAAATGAACTTTGCTCCCATTGATGGTGCAACAAGTTTTGAAGAAGTATACCGTATCATTTGCGATAACATTATGGTGTTGTTTAAAGAACGGGCAAGGGTCATCAGAAAGGGTGGAAACATTTGGAACAAGGTTGACCCCCTCCCCATCTTTTCTTCTACCATGAAGGATTGTATTGACAACAAACGGGATTATACCAACAAAGGAGCAAGATACCGCGACAGTCGGTATGAGCTTGTTGGGTTCCCCAATGTAGTGGACTCTTTGCTTGCTATTAAATCACTTTGCTTTGATACCAAAAAATACACCTTAACGCAGATGCTTGACGCCATTCGCAATAACTGGGAAGGCTATGAAGAATTAAGAAGAGATGCTCTTAACTGCAGTGGTTGGGGTGACGGGAATACCGAATCAGCGTTATTTGCAAATCGCTTTAACGACGATTTATATGCCATGGCGCAGGAACAAGTGGGTACCTATGGCGGAATCGTTGTCATCGGTCACCTTACCTATACAGAAATCAGATTCTGGGGTGAACAAACCCTGGCAACACCTGATGGCCGTAAAAACGGAGAATACATTGCACAAGGCTTAACTCCTTCCAGATTGAAAAGAATCCCTGCCGTCACCAGTGTCATCAACAGCTTTTCTCATCTCGACAGCAGTAAAATTGGCGGAAACTCTGTGGTAAACATTATTTTACCAAACAAAACAACATTAGAGCTTTGCGATGCTTTTTTGCGGTCTGTTTCTTCTTGTGCGGTACAGTCATTGCAATTAAACTGCACTTCAAAAGAACAGTTGCGTGATGCTCAGAAGCATCCTGAAAAGTATCCGAATCTGATTGTACGTGTTTGTGGTTTTTCTGCAAAGTTCACCAGTCTCTCTCCCGAATGGCAGGAAGAGATTCTGACCAGAAACTTCTACGAATAACAAATTGGGGTTGCAGCATTGTATCTGCACCCCTTTTTTATTTGACACAATTACTTTTTTATGGTATACTAATGATATTATTTATTCAGTTGAAAGGATAAAGAAATATGAAACGTCGCACTGTAATTATACTGATCGTTATTGGAATTATTTTAATTGCCATGCTAGCTTTAGCAGGAAGCAAAGGCTTTTTTTCCGATCCTGCTTATTTCATGGAACGGTTAAACCACAAAATAGAACAGAAGTATCACGCCATCACAAAAACCGAACCGGAAATTCAAGAAGAAATCATTACAACAGCAGACCATCATAAGGTGTTGGTGGATCATCC
>JAZQHN010000018.1:0-7964 GCA_045540615.1 Clostridia bacterium | reverse complement strand
CTTCTTTTACCTTTACGCTGATGATAGCTGTCATTCCCTCTCTGACATCATCCCCACTTAAAGCTTGGTCGTTTTCTTTCAGCAAATTTTTCTTTCTTGCATAATCATTTATAACACGGGTTAATGCACTCTTAAAGCCCGTTTCATGCATACCGCCTTCTGTCGTATGAATATTATTAGCAAAGCTGGTGATATTTTCACGATAACCGTCATTATACTGAAGTGCTACCTCTGCCTGACAATCCTCTTTTTCTACCTCCATATAGATAATTTCTTGATGAAGAGGAGTATTATGTCTGTTTTTATATTCTACAAAGGAACAAATTCCACCTTCATATTGAAGAGTTTCGCTTTTCACCTCTTCTTCACGGACATCACTTATGGTAATTTTAATTCCACGGTTTAAGAAAGCTTGTTCTCTTAAACGAGTTAGTAACACACTGTAATCATATTCTAAGGTTTCAAAAATTTCCCCGTCCGGTTTAAAATGAACCTTTGTTCCCGTTTTATCAGTATCCCCTATCACGGTTAAAGGCATTGTTACCACACCTCTGGCATATTCCTGACGGTGAATGTGAGTTCCATCACAAACTTCTACCTCCAGGTGCTCACTTAAGGCATTTACAACAGATGCACCAACACCGTGCAAGCCGCCCGATACTTTATATCCTTCTCCACCGAATTTACCACCTGCGTGCAAGATAGTAAATACAACCTCTACGGCAGGTAACCCTGTTTGAGGCTGAATTCCAACAGGAATTCCGCGGCCGTCATCGCATACAGTAATAGAATTATCCTTTTCAATGGTAACTTCAATATGAGAACAGTAGCCTGCCAAAGCTTCATCAATACTGTTATCCACAATTTCGTAGACAAGATGGTGAAGACCTTGAGAAGACGTGCTTCCGATATACATACCCGGACGCTTTCTGACTGCCTCTAATCCTTCCAAAACCTGAATTTGAGACTCATCATAATTATTTTGAGTTTGTGAGATTGACATTTCTTTTCCTCCTGTATTACAGTATGTCAAATTTTTGTTGCTCTATATGCGGCTTTGCTCCGCCCTTTTTAACAAAGTAGAAGAAGAAATAGGAGAAATATAGACACATACCCGTCCTTTTCTTTCACACAACACATAGGATTTTGGCAATTCCTCTGATACATTTACCACAAATCCTTCTTCCTCTGAACCTTTTAAAAATTCTTTTGTAATTTTAGATACAGTGGTATTATCCATATCCAATACTGCTATGACATCATTGGTATTGACCACCACATCCTGACCCAAATGAAGATACATATCCTACTCCTTCGTTACTGTTCCGTTTTTGACACAGTAAAAGCTTTTGTTTTGTCCCCGATCAATGGCATAGGCATCGGTACAGGTCATAATTACCTGACTGCAGCTGATTCTGTCAAGTAAAAAGCTTTGTCTGCTTTTGTCAAGCTCAGATAAAATATCATCCAGCAGTAAAACAGGATATTCTCCCATTGATTGCTTTACAAGCTCGATCTGGGCAAGCTTCATACTGAGAACTACGGTTCTTTGCTGTCCTTGTGATGCGTATTGTTTTACTTGAGCGCCGTTAATATAAATTTCTATCTCGTCACGGTGAGGGCCTGTCAGACTCATCATTGCTGCCAATTCTCTTGGCTTATTTCTTTGAGTCAGCTCCATGAGCTGATTTTTGACCGATTGCTCATCCTCTAACATCACTTCTGCAGAGGGCTTATAACGAAGCTGTAGCTTCTCTTTTCCCCCTGACATATCAAAATATATTTCACCGCAAATTTCATTCAGCTTTTTTAAAAATGCATAACGGTACACCATTAATCTTGCACCAGTTTCACACAATTTTTCATTCCATACATCTAAAGTTTGATGAAATTCAGGAAATTCTCCCAATTGCCGTAACAGCTTATTTTTATTTTCCAATATTTTCTGATACTGGAGCAATGCTGTGAAATAATTTGGCTTTAAAGGACTGATGGCACTGTCTAAAAAACGACGTCTTTCCCCCGGTCCCCCTTTTATCATATACAAATCTTCCGGACAAAACAAAACAGTTTGAAAATAACCGATCATTCTGCTGACACGGGTCAATGGTACTCCATTTAATCTGATTTTTTTTCTCTTATCAGAAAACAATTCTATTTCTGCTCTGTTTTCTCTTTCATAAGCATCAAAAAACAAAGTCAGTTCACCATGATTTTTTTCAAATTGAAGCATTTCTTTGTCTTTCACACCACGATGAGATTTTCCGTTGGAAAATAAATAGATCGCCTCTAAAATATTTGTTTTTCCCTGAGCATTATTACCGTAAATCACATTTACTCCGGGAGAAAATTCAATTTTTTCTTCTTCATAATTCCGAAACTGATGTAATAATAGTTGATTGATTATCATACTGTTTCCCGCTGTACCAGAATTTCTTCATCCATTACTGTTATTTTATCTCCCGGTACAATCTGCTTTCCTCTTTGTAGAGTAATTTCTCCGTTTACAGACACAATCCCATCTTGAATCATTGCTTTTGCAACTCCCCCGTTTTCCGCAATTCCACAAACCTTTAACAGCTGACCTAGACGAATCATATCCGTTGTTATTTCTGCTACTATCATTAGTCTTTCATTTTAACGGGCAATACCAAATATACAAACCCGTCTCCCTTCTCAGGCTTTATGATACAAGGGCTGTGGGGAGTATTAAATTCCATAATAACCGTTTCACATTCACATGCTTTCATAGCGTCTAACATATAACGGTAATTAAAGCCGATTTCAAGGTCATCTCCTTGGGTTACTGCTTCTGCTGTGTCCATCATTTTACCAAAACGTGAGGAACAGCTGACAATAATCTTATCTGTTTTAATAGAAAGTCTGACAGGATATTTTGTTCCTTCATTTGCAATCATCAAAGCAGCGCGTTCCATACAATCGCTCATTTTACGAACGCCTGCAGTTACCTTTAATTTACTTTGAGCAGGAAGAATCTGTTTATAATTTAAAAATTCTCCTTCCAGCAAACGGCTGATCAGCTTGTAATTTTCTATTTCAAACTGAACCTTATTTTCAGAAATTCCTATTTTTACGTCATTTTCAGTATCTTTTAATATTTTCATTACTTCATTTAACACCTTGGATGGAATAATGAAAGAAAGATTGTCACAAGAAGAAGAAATTTCTTCTTTTCGAAGTGCCAGACGGTATCCATCAACTGAAACAACGGTCAAAACCCCGTCCTCTAGTTCAAATAAAGAACCGGTTAATGCAACCTTATTTTCATCTAAGCATACAGCATAGATGGTATTTTTTATCATATTTTTCAGAACACTGTCTTTTATGGTAAAGGAATCCTTTCGTTCCACTTCTGCAATTTCAGGAAATTCATGAGAAGAAATTCCCATCACGGAAAATTCTGCAGATCCGCATTTGATACGAATATTACATTCTTCATCAGATTCAAAATAAAAGATACCATCTTCCATTTTTCTAATGACATCACCAAAAAATCTTGCATTGATAACAATGCTTCCCGGTTCTGTTACTGTTGCGGTCATTTTGCTTTCGATTGCCAAATCCAAATCGTTTCCAAACAGCTTTAAGGTTCCGTCAGAACTTGCTTCAATCAAAATACCTTCCAAAACGGGAACATTGCTTCTTGTACTGACAGATTTTTGAACTGTTGATACCACTTCACTTAAGGTTGCTTTATCGCATGAAAATTTCATATTTCATTTCTCCTTTTTTATAGAGTAAAAGTATAAAATAATAAAATAGTAGTAGTAGAGGCTGTGAAAATGTGGAAAAGAGAAGAAAGCTTAGGATTGGTAAGAAAATTTTGTCAACATGGGATGTTGATGAATCAGAATAACTTTTTTCTTTTTCCTTTTATCCACAAGTTGTCCGTCCACAAATGTGGAAAACAATGTGGATAATCACATCTCTCTACTATGAATTTTTAGGAAAATCTTTCGTTACATCTCCGTGCTTAATATTTTTCGTTAAGTCTACAATTTTATTTTGAAGATCAATATCATTTTTCATTTCTGTTTCAATTTTATCACAGGCATGAAGAACGGTTGAATGATCCTTTTTTCCAAAAAAGGCTCCTACATCTTTTAAAGAGTCTCCTACTATTTCACGGCATAGATACATAGCAATTTGTCTTACATAAGCGATTTCTTTTGTTCTTTTCTTTGAAAGAATTTCTTCTTGTGAAATTCCGAAATAACGGGAAACTTCTTTTAATACCTCTTGATTGGAAAGAACAGTATTTTCACCGCTGTGGAAAAAGTCACGTAAAATGTCAGTAACGCTGTCCTCGGTAATTGGCTCATGGGACAAGGTTTTCATGACATGAATTCGTTTTAAAACACCTTCCAGCTCTCTGATATTTGATTTAATGGTGGTAGCAACCAAATCAATAATGTTATCAGGAATTTCTATGTTATTTGATTCTGCTTTTTTTCTTAGAATAGCAACTCTTGTTTCAAAATCAGGAGATTGCAAATCCATCATCAGACCGCTTTCCAATCTTGTACGGATTCTTTCTTCTAAAATTGCAATTTCCTTTGGAGGACGATCGCTGGTAAAAATCAACTGTTTATTTGCATCATACAGGGTATTAAAGCAATGGAACAATTCTTCCTGAGCCCTCACTTTACCGGAAATAAAATGAATATCATCAATCATTAAAACATCAACATACCGGTAAATACTTCTGAATTCTTCTGTACGTCCGTCTTTAATGGCATTGACTAAGTCGGTTGTGAATTTTTCACTTGTGACATACATAATTTTAATATCCGGATTGTTTTCCAGAAGATAATGGCCAATAGAATGAATCAAATGGGTTTTTCCCAATCCTGAATTTCCGTAAATCAACAACGGGTTATAGATTTTAGCCGGATTTTCCGCAACAGCAAGACATGCTGCATGGGCATATTTATTGTTTTCTCCTACCACAAATTCTTCAAACGTATATCGAGGATTTAAATTAGAATTTACAGGATGCTTCGGCTTTGGTACATTGGGAATATATTCTTCCTGTAAAATCAATTCTAGCAGCAAATCACGGTCGCATGCCATTTCAACAGCATTTTGAAGAAGGGGCAGATATTTTTGAGTAATCATATTTTTGTGAATATCATTGGGAGCAGATAATAAAAAGAGACCGTCTCTGATTTCCAAAGGAGTCAGGGTTGCAAACCATGTTTTATATGCAATTTCAGAAACCTCGTCCTTCAAAATAGAAAGTGCTCTTTCCCAAACAGTTTGAATATCCATCAAAAATCCCCCCATTCTATATATTAAATAAATATAAATATAATCATACCCTTACTATTATATCAAAAAAATAACAAAATGGCAAGAAAAAAATCATGAAAAAGAGGGAAGAAATGAAAAAAATTTAAAAAATATTGATTTTTTTTCAAAATTGTATTGACAAATGCCCATAAAATAAAGTATAATCATTTTTGTATCCCTTCTTGTAAGGGGTGAATTTGGTTTGTTTATTTTTAGCGAGGAGGTGTAGTCATAGATGAAAAGAACATATCAACCCAAAAAGCGTCAGAGAAGCAAGGAGCACGGCTTCAGAAAAAGAATGAGAACTGCAAACGGAAGAAAGGTGCTGGCTCGCAGAAGACTGAAGGGCAGAGCAAAGTTGTCTGCATAAATGCAGATGTAGAGGCGGGGGATTTAAGAAAAGACCACCCGAGTGGTCTTTTTTCCTTCCTAAAGCAGGGAGATTGTTATGCGGTATACAACATCATTGAACAGAAATTTTCAGTTTCGCAGAATGTACCGTTTTGCGAAGTCAAAAGCGGACAAGTATCTTGTTTTGTATTATAAAAAAAATAAAAGAAATGAAAATCATTTGGGAATTACTGTCAGTAAAAAAGTTGGAACCGCAGTCGTGAGAAACAGAATCAGAAGACTGATTAAGGAAAATTACAGATTGAATGAAGAAAAGATAAAGATGGGGTATGATTTTGTGATTGTAGCCCGTTCCAAAGCGGCAGAGGCGGATTTTAATCAAATTCGTTCCTCTTTTCTTTCTTTGCTTTCATCCTGTGAATTGGAAAAAGAAGAATGAAAAAAGTACTTTTATTTCTCATCAAAGAATACCAAAAAAAATTATCTCCCTTAAAGAAACCCTGTTGCCGTTTTTATCCAACCTGTTCGGCATATGCTTTGCAGGCGATAGAAAAATACGGTGCATTACGCGGGGGATGGATGTCTTTGAAACGGATTTTAAGGTGTCATCCCTTTCATAAGGGAGGCTATGACCCTGTCGAGTAATTAGGAGGCAAAGTATTTATGTTTAATGCGTTGGCATTTTTGGCGCCTGTGCTGGGACCTGTATTGAAATTTATATATCAAATTGTGAGTAACTACGGCCTGGCAATTATTTTATTTTCCATACTGATGAAATTGTTGATTTTTCCTTTGAATATTAAGCAACAAAAATCAATGGAAAAAATGAGAGAAATTCAGCCGGAGCTTGCTAAGCTGAATAAAAAGTATAAAAACGACAAAGAAAAATTGCAAAAAGAAACTATGAAGCTGTATGAACAGCATAATGTAAATCCTGCATCAGGTTGTTTACCAATGCTCATTCAGTTTCCTATCATTTTTGCATTATATCGTGTCATCAATCAGCCTATTACTTATATTATGGGTTTAGGTGCAGAAACAATTAAAAAAATTGTAGAAGCATTGCAGTTAAATATTGATGTTACAAACAAAAATATATTGATGACCAAAGAAATTGAAATTGCAAATAAAATGACTCCTGAAGTGATTGAAAAATTGGGAGATATTTTGCCTGACAGTGTGATTCCTATTGATTTTAATTTTTTCGGACTGGATTTGGCAACAACCCCTCAATTTTCACAAATCAATCTTTTGTGGATCATTCCTGTTTTAGCTGTTGTAACAACCTATCTGACCAGTAAAATTACTACTTGGACTCAGCCTGCTCCTGCAGCAGACGATTCGGCAGCATCCATGAGTAAAAGTATGATGACAATTATGCCTTTGATGACAGGTTATTTCTGCTTTTTGATGCCTTCCGGCGTAGGTTTGTACTGGATTATTAACAATGTACTTTCTATTTTACAACAGGTATGGTTTAATAGAAAATTAATAATGGACAAAATTTCGTCGAAAAAGAAAGACGGTGAATAATTATGAAAAAAATGATAGAACAAGAAGGAAAAACAGTAGAAGAAGCAATTAAAGCCGGTTTAGATTTGTTAGGTCTTACCGAAGCAGATGTTACAATTGAAATTATAGAAAAAGAAAAAGCCGGATTTTTGGGAATTGGCAGCAAACCTGCAAAGGTAAAGCTTACTTCTTTAGAAGAATATGAAGAAGAAAAAGAAGAACAAGTAGAAGAGAAAAAAGAAAAAAATGAAGAAGAATGTACAGTAGATGAAGCATCTGTTAACCTTGCAAAAACATTTCTTACAGATATTTTCAGTAAAATGAATGTGAAAGTAGAAGTGAAATGTGAAGGGAAAGGAAAAGATATTAAAATCAATCTTTCCGGAGATGAAATGGGTGCTGTTATCGGCAGAAGAGGAGAAACACTGGATGCATTGCAATATCTGACCACACTTGCTGTAAACAGAACCTCTGAGGAATATCATAAGGTTTCTGTTGATACGGAAAATTACAGAAGTGAAAGAGAAAAAACATTGCGTAATTTAGCCCTTCGCCTGGCAGAAAAAGCTAAGAAAAACAGAAAAAATGTTGCGTTGGAACCTATGAATGCTTATGAAAGAAAAATCATTCATTCCGCATTGCAAGAGGATGAGATGATTCATACTTACAGCGTAGGGGAAGAACCAAACAGAAAAATTATTATCAGCCCGAAAAATGCAATCAAGAGAAACAGTAATTATAACAATCACAGGAGTTACAGAAGACCTGTTTCAAAGGATGCTGAATAA
>JAZQHN010000017.1:0-2110 GCA_045540615.1 Clostridia bacterium | reverse complement strand
TGGGAATGCCATGACTTCACGAATGCTGTCTGCACCTGCCATTAACATAACAAGTCTGTCAAATCCAAATGCCAAGCCACCATGAGGAGGTGCGCCAAATTTGAATGCATCAAGCAAGAAACCAAATCTTGTTTCAATTTCTTCCGGTGCAAGATTTAACAGGCGGAACATTTTTTCTTGTAAATCACGTTGATAAATACGAAGACTTCCTCCTCCCAATTCATTACCATTTAAGATAATATCGTATGCTTTTGCACGGATTTTTCCCGGGTCGGTTTCAATGTATTGCATATCTTCTTCCATAGGTGCAGTAAATGGATGATGCATTGCATAATACCGACCATCTTCTTCGTCGTATTCCAATAAAGGAAACTCTGTTACCCAAAGGAAATTAAATTGCTTCGGATCAAGTAAATTCAGCTTTCTTGCAACTTCAAGACGAAGATTTCCCAATGAATCAAAAACAACCTTATCTTTATCTGCAACAATTAAAATCAAATCGCCTGGTTTACCGTTTACACGTTCTAAAACAGCTTGAATTTCTTCTTCGGATAGAAACTTTGCAATGGGGCTTTTTAAGGAACCATCCTCATTGATTACAATCCATGCAAGACCTTTTGCCCGGTATGTCTTTACATATTCTCCCAAAGCATCAATTTCTTTTCTGGAAAAATCTTTCGCATGCCCGTCCACATTGATTGCACGGACACTTCCTCCGTTTTTAACAGCCCCTGAGAATACTTGAAAGCCGCAATTTTCAACCAAATCAGACAAATCTTTTAATTCAAATCCAAAACGAGTATCAGGTTTATCCGAACCATAACGACTCATGGCTTCTGCATAAGTCATTCTTTGCATGGGAAGCTGTACATCAACATCCAGCAATTCTTTGAAAACACGTTGTAATAATCCTTCGTTAATTGCAATTACATCATCAATATCCACAAAGGACATTTCAAGGTCAATCTGTGTAAATTCAGGCTGACGGTCTGCACGCAAGTCCTCATCACGGAAACATTTTACAATTTGGAAATAACGATCCATACCTGACAGCATTAAAAGCTGTTTATATTGCTGCGGAGACTGAGGTAATGCATAAAATTTCCCTGGATGAACACGGCTGGGAACCAAAAAATCTCTTGCACCTTCGGGGGTACTCTTGATTAACATAGGTGTTTCAATTTCCAAAAAACCCTGTTCATCATAATAATTACGAATCAGCTTTGCCGCTTTATGACGAAGAATCAGATTTCTTTGAATATCAGGACGTCTTAAGTCTAAATAACGATATGTCATACGAATTTCATCTTTTACATCTGAATTTTCTTCTATTGCAAAGGGTGGTGTCTGAGAAGTATTTAATACACGAAGTTCATCTACTGCAATTTCAATTTCCCCTGTCTTTAAATCAGGATTAATGTTTTGTTCTTCCCTCATACAAACAGTTCCTTGAATAGCTATTACATATTCAGAACGTAATGTTTCTGCTTTTTCCAAAAGCTCTTTATCGGAGTCACTCAAAAAAGTCAATTGAATCAAGCCGGAACGATCTCTTAACCAAATAAAAATCAGATTGCCCAAATCACGTCTGCGTTGAACCCAACCTGTAAGGGTTACCTTCTTTCCTACATCTTCTGCAGAAAGCTCCGCACACATATGCGTTCTTTTTAATCCATGCATTGTCTCTAACATTCCATTCCCTCTTTTCGTTGTTTTAAAAATTTTTGCAAATCACAGAAAGCGACTTTAGTTTGTTCACCGCTTTCCATTTCTTTTATCATGACAGATTGATTTTCTATTTCATCATCACCTAATACACAAGAGAATTTTGCACCGATTTTATTGGCAAATTTCATTTGTGCCTTTACACTTCTTGCTAAAGCATCTTTTTCACAGTAAATTCCCGCTTTTCTTAACTGATATATCAATGTTTGTGCGGTTTTTTCTGCTTCTGTACCTATACTTGCAATGAAGAGTAACGGTGCCTCTTCTTTGGGGAGAACATCTTTTTGTTGGTTTTCCAATACCATCAAAAGCCTTTCTAATCCCAAGCCAAAACCTACACCCGGAGTGGAATCACCGCCTAATTCTTCCACCAAACCATCATATC
>JAZQHN010000016.1:0-12950 GCA_045540615.1 Clostridia bacterium | reverse complement strand
GGGGAAACATGTTGTCTTCCTAAGACCGCTTGGCCTCCGACTTGTATTTGCCCCTCTGGCTCATCGTTTGGGAATTTCCAAGATTAAATGGGAGCTTGAGGATTTGTCCTTACGGTATTTAGACCCTATTGCTTATCAGGAGATCATTCGGTCTATTAATCAAAAACGTCAGGAACGGGAAGAATATTTGGAAGAAATCAAGAGCACTATCGGAAAAACTTTGGCAGATTCCGGCGTGAAATTTCATATCGAAGGCAGAGTCAAGCATTTTTACAGCATTTATAAAAAAATGTATTCTCAGAATAAAACCATTGATCAGATTTACGATTTGTTTGCGGTTCGTGTGATTGTTGATACTGTGGGCGATTGTTACAATGTTTTGGGTATGGTTCATGAGCTTTATAAGCCTATGCCGGGTCGCTTTAAGGATTATATTGCAATGCCCAAGCCCAATCTTTATCAGTCTCTTCATTCCACGGTAATCGGAACCAAGGGAACCCCTTTTGAAGTGCAAATTCGCACATGGGAAATGCACCGTACCTCTGAATACGGGGTTGCAGCTCATTGGAAGTATAAAGAGGGCAGAACTGCCATGAATAACTTCGATGAAAAAATGAGTTGGATTCGTCAGTTGATGGAAATGCAGAAGGAAACCCCTGATGCAGAAGAATTTATGCGTTCTCTGAAAATTGATTTGTTTTCTGATGAGGTGTTTGTATTTACACCCAAAGGGGATGTCTATAATCTGCCTCTTGGCTCCACTCCCATTGACTTTGCATTTGCAATTCATTCTGCAATCGGCAGTAAAATGTTGGGAGCAAAGGTAAGCGGAAAAATTGTACCGTTGGATTATAAATTGCAAAACGGAGATATTGTGGAGATTATTACCTCTTCAGGAGTTCACGGTCCCAGCCGTGATTGGCTGAAGATTGTCAAAACCAGTCAGGCAAAAACAAAGATTAACCAATGGTTTAAGAAACAAACCCGTGAAGAAGATATTGCTAAGGGTAAGGAATCGGTAGAAAAAGAACTTCGTCGGTTGGAGCTTGCAGAAGAAAAGGTATTTACGGAAGAGATTATCGGCTCAATTCTACGAAAATTCAGTTACAAAACCCTGGATGATATTTATGCAAGCATTGGATATGGCGGAATCCCGCTGTCTCGTGTGATTAACAGAATCAAGGATGAATATATTAAGCGGTATCAGGAAGAAAAGATTGTTGTTTCTATTCCCGAAAAAGCGGAAACTCCCAAAAAGCAAACTCCTTCTGAGGGTGTTGTAGTCAAGGGTGTTGACAATTGTCTCATTCGGTTTGCTCAGTGTTGTAACCCCATTCCAGGAGATGATATTATGGGTTATATCACCCGCGGACGGGGATTGTCTGTTCATCGAAAAGATTGTGTAAATATTCAAAGCGCTTATACAAATCCTGTCGAATCAGGAAGATTATTAGAGGCATGGTGGGCAGAAAATCAAGACGATTCTTACAGTGCGGGAATTGTGTATACCGCCTACGACAGAGACGGAATTTTACTGGAAGTGGCATCCTTAATGACCCAGCAGAAGGTATCGGTAAAAGCATTGAATGCCAAAAGCAATACGGATGATACGGCTACGTTGGAAATGACGGTGGAAGTAAGCTCCCGTGTAGAATTGGATATGATTATGAAAAAGCTGAGAGGAATGCCCGGTACCATAGATGTAAAACGTGCTCAGGTGAAGAAAAAATAAGAATGGATGTGATTGGGTGTTTGTAAAGCAATTGACGGTAGGGGATTTTGGAACCAATTGTTATCTGGTTTCAGATGAAGAAAGCTTGGAAGGATATGTGATCGACCCCGGTGGGGAAGGAAATAGAATTGTGGAAGAAGTGAACCGACTTGCCATAAAGGTGAAGGGGATTTTGCTAACCCACGGTCATCTGGATCATTTTGAGGCGGTAGATATTATTGCAAAAGCAACCGGAGCTCCTGTAATGATGCACAGAGCCGATTATGATCAATATACTTGCATCCCTTCTTTTTTTGGTACGGTACAAGCACCAAAAACCCCCATTTTGGAATTTTTGAAGCAGGGAATGAAATTACAGGCAGGAAGACTGACTTTGACTGTATTGGAAACTCCGGGGCATACACCGGGCGGAGTCTGCTTTTATAATGAGCAGGACAGTGTTTTTTGCGGTGATACCTTGTTTTTTAGGAGTGTAGGACGATGTGATTTACCGGGCGGAAACTGGAAAGTGCTGGAGGATTCCATTCAGAATGTGCTGTATCAGTTGCCTGAAACTACTACGGTTTATTGTGGTCATGGTCCTGCTACAACAATTGGTGAAGAAAGGATGAACAACCCATACGTATGAGACAGGAAAAGGAACATCAACTGCCTTGGGGCAGATTAACGGGGATTCGTCCCGTAAAACGCGCAAATGTATTTTTGTCTCAGGGCTACAGTCCTTTGGAGGCACAAAAACTGTTTCACCGTGAATTTGGTGCGGATGAGGAACGGTCAAAAAGAGTGGTGGATATTGCTATGCGGGAAAATCGTTTATTGGAAACTGCCTATCCTGATGGAATCGGTCTTTATATCGGAATCCCTTTTTGTCCTTCCCGTTGTGTATATTGTTCTTTTATTTCCTTTTCAGTGGAAAAATCTGCTCAGCTTATGGTTCCGTACTTAGAAGCCTTGGAAAAGGAAATCAAAGCAGGAACAGAAATTGTTAAGAATCTAAAAAAACGGGTAGAAACAGTTTATATCGGAGGGGGTACTCCAACTACTTTGTCTGCAGATCAGTTAAACAGACTTTTTGAAGTGTTATATCAAGAGTTTGATTTGAGCCATATTAAGGAATTTACGGTAGAGGCAGGAAGACCTGATACAATAGCGGCGGATAAGCTCTGGGTGATGAAACAATGGGGTGTGACCCGTATTAGTCTCAATCCTCAAAGCATGAATCAGGAGATTCTGGATAAAATAGGAAGAAGGCATAGTCCTGAGGATATTATTTCTGCCTTTCATCTTGCACGGGAACGAGGCTTTGAGCATATTAATATGGATGTCATCGCAGGTCTTCCCGATGAAACGTATCCTCAGTTTTGTCACACCTTAGAAGAACTGTTTCGGTTGGATCCTGAAGGGATTACCGTCCATACCATGTCTTTAAAACGGGCAGCGGTATTAACCCAAAATCGGGAAGAATATGAGTTGACTGCACAGGAAACTGTAGGGAATATGCTTGATTATGCGTGGAAACGATTGGAAGAAAACCGTTATTTTCCCTATTATATGTACCGTCAAAAAAACATTTTGGGCGGATATGAAAATACAGGATTTTCTAAAGAAGGAAAAGAATGTCTTTATAATATTTACATTATGGAGGAAACCCAATCTGTACTTTCCTTAGGTGCAGGCGGGTCTACCAAAATTGTGGACGGAGACAGAATTGAACGGATTTTTAATGTGAAGGAACCAACAGAATATATCAATCGGGTGGATGAAATGATTGCCCGTAAACAAGAAATTTACACGATTTTAGGAGGGTAACAATGGCAAATCTTGAATTTTTAAGTGTATTAAAGGACAAAATCAGCGAGGTAGGAGAAAAAACGGTAAAAAAATCGGGGCAGTTGGTGGATGCTACCAAGCTGAATTACAGTATCAGCATGGAAGAAGCTGAATTAAAGAAAAAATATGAAAAAATCGGGAAAATGGTATATGAGGCAAAATGCGGTGAAGGAGAACTGTCGGATGAAATTAATACCATTTGCGACGATATTGCCTTAAGCTTGGAAAAAATAGAAGATTTGAAATGTCAGCTTCAAAAGGTGAAAAATAAAAAGAACTGTTCCCATTGCGGAAAAGAAATGAAGGCGGATGTGATGTTCTGCCCTGCTTGCGGATGTAAAAACGAGTAAAAAGGATGAAACAAAATGAACAGGGTGCTGTTGTGCGGTGTTTGTGTAGGTGCGGTGAAAAGCCTGCTGGGAGAAGATAAGAATGCTGTAACGGTGTTTACCTCTTCTGACGGAGCAACCAAACAGAAAATTTCATTGGAGTTTTGCGAAAAGGGGAAAGCCGGTTTGACCCATCATGGAATTTTATATCAGGCGATGGCAAAAGAGTCGGAACAAAGCGGGATTTCTTTGGAAAACGGGGAAGAACTGATGACAGATTCTCCGGGGCTGGTCACTTTATTGATGCAAAATATTGCCCGTTGCCTGACGGAGGAGGGAGTATCCCTGTCTTTTTCTGTTACAAAGTCATGACCACCGGTTTTACCGGTGGTCATGACTTTATCTTTATTTTTTTCGAAATTCACTGGGTGTTTGATGATAGTATTTTTTGAAAATCCGCGTAAAATAACTGCAGTTCGTAAATCCGCTTTCGTAGGCAATTTCCGAAACAGGCATTTCTGTGGTAAGTAGTTTTTTTACGGCAATCTGGAGGCGGATTTCCATGAAGTAATCATTGGGTGTTTTTCCCGTTTGATTTTTAAATAGCTGTTGAAAATATTTTTCGCTGATTCCTGCATAGTCAGCAGCTTCTTTCATGGTAAGCGAGGTATCTGCATTGGCATAAAAGAAGGAAATGGCTTTTTTGACAGCGGGGTGAACGTATGATTGATTATGATTTTTGTCGATTTGGCTCAACGGATACACCGAAAGAAGGAGTTCACGAAAAGCGATTTCCTGTTTCAGATATTTTTCTTCGTCGTTTAAGATCAGGCTTTGTTCAGGAAAATCCATTACGGTTTTTACAATTTCGGAAAAGTTGTCCGGTTCTGTATAAGTGGGAATGAAATCTAAAAAACAGGTTTCTTCTTCCGGATTTAACCGTTCTCCTGTAGCCTTTTTGTGTACTGTAAAGTTGATGGCGTAGCAATGATATCTGTGGTCTAAATATTGGAGAACCTTATCGCCGGGCTTTCGAAAAAAAACACTTCCCGGTGAGAATTCTATGTCTGTCCCATTGATAAGATATTTTGCAGTACCGCTTGTTTGAATATCAAAACCGTAATTACGGGTGATTTTTTCGGGATTTGTAATATATTCTTCCTTTCTGGAATGCGAGTAAAATCTGATGGACAATTGTTTGAATTGAAGTTCATCAAGACTTAGATAATGCAAAGAAATCAACTCCTTTTAAGAGGGGAATTTATGTCCCTTTCGGAATTCAGAAGGGGTTTTCTGATAATACTTTTTGAAGATATATCCAAAATAAGTACAGCTGGAAAAACCGCTTTCATAAGCAATTTCTGAAATGGGTTGATTGGTGGTTTCCAACTTTTTTACAGCCAGATTCAGTCGTTGCTCCAAGAAAAATACATTGGGGGTTTTTCCGGTGTAATTTTTAAAAAGCTGAATAAAATATTTTTCGCTTACCCCCACATAAGCTGCTACCTCTTTGATGGAAACTGCGGTATCAATATTGATTCGAAAATAAGAAATTGCTTTTCGGATAACAGGGTGGGTGTAGTCAGCGGTGTTTTCTGCGGTGTTGCAATAAGGATATAGCAACAGCAGGATTTCGTTTAATACTGCTACGTAAATCAGATGGTTTTGTTCAGTGTTTTTGTTGAGTTGGATGGTGTTAATCTTTTTCAGTGTTTTTAAAAAAGCAGAGAAATCCTCAGGAATTACTTTAACGGGAAGCTGGTCTAAAAAGCAACAGGATTCACCGGGAAACATTAACATCTCACCGGTTTTTCTTTCTTTGACGACGAGACCGATCGCATAAGATTCATACGAATAAGATTTGTCCTGTATAAAATGCGTTCCCGGTTTGCGGATCAAGATGCTTCCCGCTTCAAACAAATATTCCTCATCATTAATTTGAAATTTTGCACTTCCTTCTGTATAAATCTCTATTCCATATCCGTTTGAAAATGCTTCTGTGAATTTTTCGTGTTCTTTTCTTGAACTGGAATAAAATTTGCATTCTCCCGGTATAAAATACAGTTCATCTGCATTTAAGTAATTCATAAAACCCCTCCTTTTTCATCTTATCATACTGATTTTTGAATGTCAATCCTTTTTTGTTTCTTCAATACAAACCAATTCTTTGTTTTCCTTTTGAGGGGAAATCCCCTTGGTGTGGTAAATGGTATCTTCGGTAATCAGAATCATATCAAAATCCTTTGATTTGTTCCAAAAATCACCGGCCTTTTCTTTTCCCATGACAAAAAGGGCGGTGGAAAGTGCATCGCATCGGGTGGCAGATGTTCCTACCACGGTGACAGACAACAAATCAGAATCGGCGGGATAGCCTGTTTTCGGGTCAATGATATGATGATAAGTCTGACCCTTTTGGGTAAAACACCGCTGATATCCTCCCGAAGTGATAACCGCCTTTTCTTCTACATTCAGTACACAGGCTTGTTTTTTTGGATTTTCAGGATCAGCAATCCCGATGGTCCAAAGGGAACCATCCTTTTTTTTGCCGATGGTTTGAATGTTTCCGCCTAAAGATAAAATGGCAGAGGTTACCCCTTGTTCTTTCAAAAAATCCACAGCTTTGTCGGAGACATAGCCTTTTCCGATTCCGCCTAAATCCAGCTTGCAAGGATTGGACTGACCAAGTTTTATTTTTTCATATCCGACTGTCTTTGAGACGGATATAAGTTCTTCACGTGAGGGAATCCGATAGTCCTTAGTATAAAAACCCCAAAGCTCCATAAAGGGAGCGACGGTAGGATCAAAGGCTCCTTCTGTTTCTTTTGCAATATTCAGAGCTTTCTCTATGGCAAGTGCCGTTTCCGGCCTCAGATGCTCCGATTCCAACGCCTCTCTGTTTAAAAAAGTTTCCCATTGCCTGATCAATTCTCCGCATTTTTGAGCCGTTCCTTTTTTACCGTAAACAGATACGTTCATATAGGTATCCATAGCAAAAAAGGAATGCGTTTCTTCGGAGAAAGAGTGGCATCCTGTGAGAAAAAGAAGAACTACCAAGCCTGCTATTATTTTTTGCATTGTTTCAAACTCCCTTGTGCACAAAGTCCGGTAAACACACCCGTAAGAATCCCCGCAGCAATGAGAGGGGGCAAGTAAATAAGAATACTTTCGCTTTTTAAAATGATCATTGCCGTCACAATCTGACCTGTGTGATGACCGATTGCACCGAAAGCACTGACTACCCAAAGCCGATTACTCCCCTTGGGATAACAAAGCGCCATGACTCCAAAGCAAAACAAACCGCCCATAAGGCTGTAAAAAAAGGCAATTCCGCTTGCGGTAATAATACTTCCCAGCACAATCCGGAGAATCAGAATGCAAAAGGCACTTTTTTTGCCGTAAAGCACCATAGTAACCAAAATAATAATATTTGCCAATCCCAGCTTTACCCCGGGCAGGGGAACAAGGGGAGGCAACTGAGCTTCTACAGTAAACAAAATCAAAGCTAATCCTAAAAGACAAGCCATTACGGTAAGCTGTTTAGTTTTCATGGCTGCCTCCTTCTATGGTAACGGTCAGCTGGTGGGGGAGGCAAACAATGGGCGTATTGGTTTTATTCACCAGTCCCTGCTTTTGACAAAGCTTGTCAGGACAGCTTGCCTCTGTTACCATAATTCCATTCGGGGAGATTTGAATGGTATTTACCCCTTTTTCACATTCCACCGTCAATTCCTTTGTTACTGCAAGAGGGAGACGATAAATCTCGTGTTCTCCTTGCCTGATGACTGCATAGCTTCCTGTTTTGTTTCCCCATGATATCCAAAGTAAGGAACAAAGGATAAAGAGAAGAAGGAGGATAGCCATCCAAAAAAAATCTTTCTTTTTCATAACAGTCTCCTGAATTGATAAAGTAAAATCCCGGCAAACAAACAGAGCTTGCCGGGGAAAGGGTTATTGTTCAAAGGTAATCTGATGGAAAATTGTTTTTTCTTTGTCAATTTTCATGATGCCTTCTTTTTCGGTTAATTCATAACCGGAATTTTTTAAAGTTCCCATACCGCACCAGGGTTCCAGACAAATGTATTTTCCTCCCGGCTTGTGCCAGATAATAAAATAAGGATGGTCGGGGAAGGAAATTGTAATTTTTTTATTGCTGTTACGGTGCAATAACGTTACCTTGTCTGAACGCAAGGTTGGAAACACCAAAGAATCTATGCTAAACAGCTTGTCGCTCAAATCCAGTTGGTCAGAGCATTCGGTTAATGAAGTTTTGTTCAGGGTTAACTGATTCTCCTCATATGCCAAAATATCCATTTCTTCTTCTTTGTCAAACAACAAAGTATATTCCTCGATTCCTTCGGGGCATGCATATCCTTCGTGAGAACCCACAGAGCAGTACAAGGGTTGTTCCGAAGAATTTTTGACAGTATAAGATACAGTTAAGGTGGATTGTTCTAAAGCATAAGTAACACGAAATTCAAAATCAAAGGGATAATTTTTTTTGGTTTCTTCATTGGATTTCAGTAAAAAAACAACAGAATCTTCCTGGAGCTCCTCTACTTCAAATTCACTGATTTTTGCAAAACCGTGGATGGTCATCTCATAGGTATTTCCCTGATAGGTGTATTTCCCGTCCTTCAGTCTTCCGCAGAAGGGGAAGAGAACAGGGGCAGTATTTTCCCAAACCTCAGGATCTCCGTGCCACATGAATTCCGTATCGCCCTGCTTTACACTTTTGATTTCAGCACCGAGTCGACTGATGGCAACTGTTAAATGATTGTTTTTTATAGTAATTGTTTTCATTGTATCAACTCCCTTTCTTGTTATTATTGTATCACAGGAAAGGAGATTTGTCAATCAAGCAGAAAGGAAATTCTTGACACGAGAAAGGATTTGTACTATAATGTTAAGAAGAAATCAAAAAGAAGGTTTTGTCAGAAAAAGATGATTTTAAGGAGAATCAGAAAATGAGTCTATTAAAAACCTGTCCTGCAGTTTTTGCAGTAGAGCAAGAATATCAGATTATGGTTCCTGTGACAAAGGATGCTCTTATGTGGGTTACCGTAGGTGAAAACGCCTATTATGACCATTCCAACGGAGTTCTTCGGTCTCATACTTCTATTCATCGGATGCGAGTTCCCATGAGTGAATTGGATCGGGAAAAAAGCTATTCTCTTCATTACAGAACCGTGATAGAACGAAAACCCTATTTCCCTGAATTGGAGGAAGAGGTGGTTATTGCCTATCCTTTCCGTCCTTTGACTAAGGACAAGGAAATTAACATTTCCTTTTTGGCAGATACTCACGGACTGGAAGAGGGACCTGTGAAGGTAGGACAATGGTTTGGAGATCATTTAGATTTGCTTGTTCTAGGAGGCGATATGCCGGAGCATTCAGGAGATTTACAGTATTATGATACCATTTACTGTATTTGCGAGCAAATTACAGGAGGGCAAATTCCTATCGTTTTTGCCAGAGGAAATCATGATACCCGTGGGTTTTATGCAGAAAAATTTGAGCAATATACCCCTCTTTGTAACGGACTGCCTTACTATACCTTCCGCCTTGGAAAGGTGTGGGGACTGGTATTGGATACAGGAGAAGATAAGCTGGATAGCTCGATTGAATATAATAACACGGTATGTTTTCAGCCCTACCGTGAAAAACAGACGGAATTTATCCGCCGTGTGGTGGAAGAAAAAGAATACGAAGATGCAGAGTATCGTCTGATTGTGGCGCACATTCCCTTCCACGAGCGTCACGAAAACGAAAAGTTTTGTATTGACGACGACCTCTTTTGCGAGTGGGCAAGGTTGATTGGGGAGATCAAACCTCATATGATGCTCACAGGCCATTTGCATTTGTTGCGGGTCAGCCGCAAAGGCGGTGAATTTGACCATAGAGGGCAGTGCTGTGATGTGTTGGTCGGTGCAGAGCTCATCCGCGGAGGAAAGTTCTTTGCTTCGGCAGTTACCCTCAACCCCGAAGGAGCAGATGTGTTCTTTATCGAGGATACGGGAGAATTGGTCAGAACAGAAACAATCACATTTTAAGAAAAAACGCCTCGGTTAATCCGAGGCGTTTTGTTGTTTGATGTTTAATTTCCTTTCATGATTTCGTTGCCTACAATAAGAATCACATTTTTTGCAGGGTTCCAAACGGTATTAAAATCATTGTCAGGGTAAGGATAGTTTCCTACATAGGGACACAATTCCACCGTTATGGTCGGTTTGTTGTAATTTAAGTATGCATAGTGGTAGAAGGAACCGCCACCCTTGCCGTTATCGCCATATTCAGGGAATCCGGTATCTTTTCTGATTTCATCATTAATTCGGGAGGGGTTTTGCTTGTCGTCCATGTAGTAGAAGATTTCTCCCTGAGTATGGAAGGACAGGAATGCTTCAAAGGGATAGCTGTCCACATAATTACAAACCGCCACAACTTCCGGCTCGCTGTTTGCGTAATCACCATAGAATCCGGAAGATCCTCTGGGGTTTTTCTCAGTGTTCGGTGTCCAAAGCTTGTCATAATTCCAGTTTAAATCAACACCGTGGATATTTGCTTTCCATGCACGAATGCCATATTCACGACCTTCATAAATTCCAAGACTTGCAACCTCGGAGGGGTTCTTTGTCGCATTGATTCCGTTCTGAACCAGATTTACCCCGTCAGGATTTACCATGGGCACAACGCAGAAGGTAACATTGTCCAGAATTTCTTTGGGATTAAACCGACCCCACATGTTACCGTTTCTGTATGCATAAGAATATTGATCCATTGCGTACATTACGTAGGTGGTTGTGATATATTCACGAGCATGGTGGGTTGCACAAACAAAAATTTTTTTACTTCCTCTTCCGAATTCAACCAAGGGCAAGTCTCTGCCTTCCACCGATTTACCGATGGAGGAAACCTTGATTAGTTCAGGATACATCCGTTTCAATTTCTGAATATCATTCAGCATGGTTTCGTAGCTGTATGCTTGGTATGGATAGACAATATGCTCTGCAGCAATCGGATAGGTAACATAAAGGTATTCATTAAAATCATAGAGTTGAAGTCCTGTATAGATGTCCTGATTGTACTCTGTTTGGTTTCCTATTTTGATAATTCCTTTTTGATAAGTAATCGATTCCCCGACCATGTCAACCAGTTCACGGAGAGAAACAAAGATTTTGGAATCCTTTACAAAAAATTTAAAGCTATGATTTTTCAACTCTTCCCAATTGGAAATCAGAGTGAAATCCTGGGTTTTTTCGTTGGAAGAAACTCTGAAATATCCCACATGAGCTTCTATCCATTGGATTTTCATATCCAGTCGGGGTGCTACTTCGTATAAATCCACATAGGTTCTGTCAAATACCAGGATAGGAGCAGTCGATGTAACCCGAACTCCGTTTTTGATCATCGTTTCGCTGTTGATTGCCATGATAACAGATGATTCGTTCGAGGTTTGAGTTGAAGGAAAAAGCTCCGGCACTCCTGTTCTGTCCGCATAAGCTGATGTGAAACATGTAAGCAGAAAAATTGTTGTCAAAAAAGCAACGGTAAATTTCTTCATGGTTATCCTCCAATATTTTTGATTTGTGATTCAAACGTTTTTATTATATCATATGATTTCGTGTTTTGCAAGCCTTTTCTGGTAATAAAAGACCGTCTGCCTATCTAATCGGAATGCTTGCTTCCAAGCGGAACTGCTTCGGTGTGCAGTGAAAAAATTTTTCAAAAATCCGATTGAAATTCCGAATACTGCCAAAGCCTGACTCGTAAGCAATGTTACTGATAGAAAGCGTGGTGCTTTGAAGCAAATGAACCGCCTCCTGAAGACGGATGATATTCACAAGCTCGGTGAAACAAAAGTCTGTTTTTTGTCTGAACATTCGGCTCAGATGAACGGTTGTGACCCCAACAGAGGAGGAAACGGTTCTCAAATTCAACTCTTCCTTGAAATGATGAGTCATATAGAGAATCGCCTTTCGGAAGGTGTCGTCTTTTGGAGTGGTTACATTTTTTAAATCACTGTTTTGGAACAATTCGGAAAAAGCATAATAAATTAAAGCTTTTTTGCAAAATATGTCGGGTTGCTCCTGACTATCCAACTGAGAAAGGAGAGTAAGTAATGTCTGATTGGCAGAAAGCACGGGATGTATAAATGCCTTTCCTTCTAATTGTTGTCTGTATTCAGATAGATAATCAGAGGGGAATTCCACTACAATAATACGGGAATTTCCGAGAGAGGAATAATCGTGAATCTGATATGGCATTACCACTGCCATATGGTTTTTTTGCAATATGTAGCTTTCGGTGTCAAGAGTCATTTGTACCTTGCCTTCCAATACAAAAAACAGTTCTGCATGATGATGAATGTGAGGAATGCAAAATACGTTGTCGTACTTTTCAATTAAAAAGTATTCGGTATCCATGCTTTCAAGACCGATAGAATAAAACATGATTTTTCTCCTGATGTTAAAATTTGTCTGATAATTATACATGATATTTCTTGTTTTGTCAAGAGGAAAATGATAAAATGAAGAAAAGGAGGGATTAAATTGACATTTTTATTGTTATTATTCTTGCCGTTGCTTGGTGCAATCTGCCGAATGTTTCAAAAGGGATTTCTTCTTCGTTCTTCTGAAGTGGAACATTCCAAAAATATTTATTTGATGATAACCAGCTTTTGTGCTATGTTCTTTTTTGCCTCCATGGCAGGATTTCATTTGGCGATTAATCTGCGAACCTTTGTTTATGCGACAGTTCTTGCTCTTCTTTCCATTGCCGCCAACGTTCTTAGCTTAAATGCAATGGAACGGATGGATGTGGCAACTGTTGGAATGTTTTCTAGTGCAGGTGCTATGGTTTTTCCTTTTTTGTTCGGTATTTTGTTTTTAAATGAAAAGGTTAGCATCTTTAAAGTAATTTCTTTTTTCCTTCTTTTATTTATTGTAGTCAAACCTATGTTTCGGAAAAAACAGGAAGAAAAAGGGGATTGGAAAGGGTATTTGTTCTGTTTGTGTCTCTTTTTCCAGTGCGGCGTATCTGCGATGTTTGGCAAAATCTATGCT
>JAZQHN010000015.1:0-5270 GCA_045540615.1 Clostridia bacterium | reverse complement strand
ATAACAAATAGAAAACCGTCAGGAAAATATCGAATTTTCCTGACGGTTGCTTGCTTTTTCAGAACTTCAACTCTACCGTACCCTCGTACGCCGACGAATTGAAGTTCTAAAAATATCCCTTCCTTTTTCCTCGTCTGCCATCGTGTCGATAAGTTTATCGACACGATGAAAAACCGAGGATTTGTTCCTCGGTTTTTTTGCTTTATTTCCAAAGTTTAATTGTTCCGGAATGGTGGAGGTTGATGACAAGAATCAATACAATCACACCAACCAGCATACCGAAAATCCCCATCATTTTTAATCCGATATATAGAGCGATTAAGGTAAGCAAGGGATGGATTCCGATTTGCCCGCTGACTACTTTTGGCTCCAGAATCTGACGCATAACCAGACAAACAATGTAGGTGATAATCAGGCCCAATGCAAGTCGATAATCATTTATCAACAAAGAACCGAGAGCCCATGGAATCAGCACCGTTCCTGTTCCCAAAACAGGAAGCATGTCTACAATTGCCAAAATGATTGCAAACAGGAAGGGTGATTTGACACCGATGATGGCAAAAGCAATCAGCAGCTCACCAAAGGTAATGGACATTAAAATCAACTGTGCTTTGATGTATTTAAAAAACGCACTGGATAAATATCCTTTAATTTCCTTAGCACGTAATTGCCATTTTTCTGTAACCTGACGATTCAGAAAACCTAAGATTTTTTCTTTATCACTGCTCATAAAGTAAGTAGAAACCAAGCAGACAAGGATTCCAATCAAAAGGGAAGGCAGCCGTTTGACAATCTGATATGCAAAAGAACCTGCCATTGTAGTAAAGGAGGTTAAAATTCCGGAAAGATTTTCCAGTATTTTTGCAATCAGATGTTCCAGTTCAATATCAAATCCAAAATTACTTACATAGCGATTCAATAAATGCAGTTTTTCCTCTGCTGTCTGAATAGTTTCCGGTAAATGATCCATCAGATAGGGGATATATTCTGCCAGTGAACTGATTTCAATGATAAGCCGTTTTCCGATTAACCAAAATAGCAAGATAATCATACTGATTACAATTAAAATTGAAATAACAGAAGACAGCTTTCTTGGTACTCGTAATTTCCGGTTTAAAAATTTTACCAAAGGTTCAGCAATCCAAGCGAACAATGCAGCCAATAAAAAGGGTAGAATTAAGCCAAGTAATTTGGTGAAAAACAGGTAGGTTGCTGCAATGCCCAAAATAATATAAAAAAGTAAAAAGATAAATCGGAAATGCTGTTCTAAAGGATACTTTGCCATCTAATTCCTCCTTTATTTTAAAAATTGTTTCATTAACTCATGTCCGGGTGAAATCATAATACCGCTTTTCTTACCGCTTTCTTCATCATAGGTTAATTCCTGTTCTTTTTCTGCTCTGCTGTCATACATCGCAAAGGGAACCGGCTCAGAGGTATGCGTTCCCAATGAAAGGGGGGTGGGATGATCGGGAAGAACAAGAAGTTTATAATCTTCTCCGTTCTGTTTCAGATACTCCCAGACAGGACGGATAATTTTTTCGTCAATCAATTCTATGGATTTGATTTTATTTTCTTGTTCAAAACGGTGACCGCTTTCATCTGCCGCTTCAACATGGATATAAACAAATTCCTGTCCTCTTGAAAGTGCATCAATTGCCGCTTGGGCTTTTCCTTCAAAATTGGTGTCTACATTTCCTGTTGCACCCGGTACGTCTATGGATTCCATTTTTGCGCATTTTGCAATTCCTTTTAATAAATCAACAGCTGAGATGACGGTACCTTTTTTCCCGTACAGAGTTTCAAAAGAGGCGAGAGCAGGTTTGGTTCCCTGACCCCAAATCCAAATAGAATTGGCAGGACGCTTTCCTTTTGCAATTCTTGCAAGATTTACGGGATGATCTTTTAAAATTTGATAACTTTTTTCCATCATGTCCATAATGACAGGATTGTTGGGTAAATATTCTGTGATTTTTCGTTCTGAAATATCGTGAGGAGGGGTCAGTTCAAAATCAAAGTTTACTCCATGCCATAATAACAGATGACGATAGCTGATTCCGCCGTGAAAAGAAATTTCATCTGTATGGAATGCATGGTCAACTGCTTCAATCAGTTGGTGAGCTTCTTCTGTAGTGATTTCATCTGAACTGTAGTCAACCATTGTTTTTTCGGAATATGGTTCCTCTTGTGAAAGGGTAACCAGATTACAGCGAAAAGAAACATCTCCTTCTGCCATTGTAACACCAATGCTGGCAGCTTCTAAAGGGGAACGACCGGTATAACATTCTTCCGGATTGAATCCCATAACAGAAAGATTTGCCACATCACTTCCCGGCTTCAATCCGTTCGGAACAGTTTTTACCATTCCTACAACCCCTTTGGATGCAATGGCATCCATCATCGGTTTTTTTGCCACCTGCAGAGGTGTTTTTTCATTTAATTCTTTGCACGGAAGATCTGCCATTCCGTCCCCTAAAAATACAACATATTTCATAGGTTTTCGCATCCTTTTCAGTAAAATAACATTCTTTTCTACTATTATATCAAAAAAATAGGAAAATGCCAAGAAAAAATTGATAAATTTATTTCCAAAGTTTTTCAAATATCACTTGCTAAAACTATTCATTCTATGGTATAATAATAGAATAAGTTGCAAAATTAGTAAAAAAACTTCGATTTAGGAGGTTCATTTGTATGATTAAGGTTGCAATACTGGG
The DNA here is from genome assembly GCA_045540615.1 of Clostridia bacterium. Lineage (GTDB taxonomy): Bacteria > Bacillota > Clostridia > HGM11514 > HGM11514 > SIG438. The sequence goes on along the minus strand of JAZQHN010000015.1, from coordinate 2,553 downwards.
TTACGGTACTGTTGGCTCCGGTGTTTATGAAGTCATTATGAATAATCGTAACAGCAGTGATGAAGCAAAGCGAATGGAAGTAAAGCATATTTTAGATTTGCGGGAATTTCCGGAACTTCCTCATTGTAATCTGTTTACAAAGGATTTTCAGGATATTTTGAATGATCCTGAGGTTAGTGTGATTGCAGAGGTAATGGGGGGACTGCATCCGGCTTATGAATATACCAAGCAAGCTCTGGAAGCAGGAAAGCATGTTGTAACGTCTAATAAAGAATTGGTGGCTACCCATGGGGCAGAGCTTCTTCAACTGGCACGGGAGAAAAATATTAACTACATGTTTGAAGCCAGCGTGGGTGGCGGGATTCCCATTATCCGCCCTTTGACCTCTTGCTTGGCAGCAAATGATATTTATGAAATTTTAGGGATTTTAAACGGTACAACCAATTACATTCTGACTCAGATGATTTCCGAAGGAGACAGCTTTGAAAGTGCATTGAAAAAAGCACAGGAAAACGGTTATGCAGAACGAAATCCCGATGCAGATATTCTGGGCCATGATGCATGCCGTAAAATTGCAATTTTAGCATCTTTGGCATGCCATAAAAATGTGGATTGTAATTTGATTCACACAGAAGGAATTACTGACATAACATTAGAGGATGTGGAGTTTGCATCCCGTATGGGCTACGTTATCAAGCTGTTAGGAACATTTAAGACTTTGGAGAAGGGTATTATTGTGAGAGTGGCTCCTATGATGATTCCAAAGGATCATCCGTTAGCGGGAGTTGAAAGTGTGTTTAACGGTATCTTTGTCAAGGGTGGAGCTGTCGGTGATTTGATGTTCTACGGAAGAGGTGCGGGAAAACTTCCCACTGCCAGTGCAGTTGTAGCGGATATGATTGACAGTGCTCGGAATATTGACCGTAACAAGCCTTTGATTTGGAACAAAACAGATGAAAACTTTGTTTTGGATTATAAAGAAGATGTGCTGGCTTATTATGTTAGAATCCGGGAAACGGAAACAGCAAAAGAAGCTGTGACCTCTCTGTTTGGAAATGTGGAATTGATTTCCAAGGACGGCGCATTGGCGTTTATGACTTCTGTGGGTAAGGACGGAGAGCTCAGTAATAAAATTTCGGAACTGGAAGGAAAGGGAGCTTCTGTTCTTTCCTCAATCCGTGTATTAAAGGAAGATTAAAAGGAGGATACGATTGTGAGTCTTATTGTAAAAAAATTCGGCGGCAGTTCTGTGGCAGATGCTGACAAATTGAGAAATGTTGCCAATCGAATTGTTGAATCTTATGACAAAGGCGATCAAGTCATTGTTGTTGTTTCGGCACAGGGCGATACCACTGATGATTTGATTGAAAAAGCATTGGAAGTTAATCCAAAGCCCTCGAAAAGAGAAATGGATATGCTTCTTTCTACAGGGGAACAGATTACCATTTCCCTTCTTGCGATGACGTTGGAAAATATGGGTTATCCTGTGGTTTCTCTCACCGGATGGCAGGCAGGTTTTTCAACCAATTCCAATTACAGTAATGCAAGAATTAAAACAATTAATACAGAAAGAATCAATGCAGAGCTTGATAAAAATAATATTATCATTGTTGCAGGATTCCAAGGATTAAATAAGTATGACGATATTACAACATTAGGTCGCGGCGGTTCTGATACCTCTGCAGTTGCACTGGCTGCAGCATTTCATGCGGATTTGTGCGAAATCTATACGGATGTAACAGGTGTTTACACAGCAGATCCCAGAATTGTAAAAGATGCTCGTAAGTTAGATGAAATTTCTTATGACGAAATTTTAGAGCTTGCAAGCCTGGGTGCAAATGTACTGCATAACCGTTCTGTGGAAATGGCAAAAAAATATAATGTAAATTTAGAAGTGCTGTCCAGCTTTGAAAAAGTGCCGGGCACCATTGTGAAGGAGGAGAAAAAAGTGGAAAAAATGGTTGTTAGAGGTGTTGCAAGAGATAATAATGTATCCCGTATTGCGATTGTTGGTTTGGCAGACGAACCGGGGATTGCATTTAAAATTTTCTCTATGCTGGCAAAAAAAGGTGTTAATGTGGATATCATCCTGCAGAGCATCGGTCGCAATAATACAAAGGATATTTCCTTCACCGTATCCCGTGACCATGTGGAAGCAGCATTGGATGTTTTAAATGATGCAAAAGATTCTTTGGGTGCAAGTGAAATTACCCATGATGATAACGTTTCCAAGGTTTCTATCGTTGGCTCCGGTATGGTAAATAACCCCGGTGTTGCTGCTAAGATGTTTGAAGCATTGTACGATGCAAATATTAACATTCAGATGATTTCTACTTCTGAAATCAAGGTTTCTGTGTTGGTGGAAGAACGTCATGCAGAAAAAGCGGTGATCGCAATTCACGATAAGTTCAATATCTAATAGTACATGATTGGACCGGCCGAAGAAAATTCGGTCGGTTTTTTGTTTTAAATTGGTATACCTTTTCCAAAAATAGACAATACTTTATATGAAAACAAAATGAAGGCAACGGAAGGGACGGTCTATCATGCTCA
>JAZQHN010000014.1:0-6039 GCA_045540615.1 Clostridia bacterium | reverse complement strand
AATTTTTGTAATGACGTGATTGGTGATGTAGCGGGGGTTGTGAGTGGTACTACTGCGGCGGTGATTGTTGCTCATTTGTTCAAAGAAGGTTCAGATGCGGAATTTTATATGGGCATTGTGGTTACGGCTGTGATTGCTTCTGTAACGGTAGGAGGAAAGGCAATCGGAAAGGGGATTTCCATGCGAAATTCCAATCAGATTGTGCATCTTGCCTCCAAAGTGATTTGTGTGTTCCGCAAAAGCGGAAAAGGGAGGGGCTGAGATGTTGTTAGACGAAATCAAAAGCTCCGCTGATGTAAAAAAACTCAGTGAAAAGGAATTGAAACAGCTTGCCTTAGAAATTCGCACCTTTTTGGTGGAATCGGTTTCTAAAACAGGTGGGCATCTTGCATCCAATTTAGGGGTAGTGGAGTTAACATTGGCACTTCACTATGTGTACAACCTTCCAGAGGATAAGCTGATTTGGGATGTAGGGCATCAAAGCTATGTTCACAAGTTGCTCACAGGACGGAAGGACGGTTTTTCAACCCTCCGTCAATGGGGCGGTATGGCAGGCTTTCCCAAAACAACGGAAAGTAAATATGACAGCTTTAATACAGGTCATAGCTCAACCTCTATTTCTGCCTCCTATGGTCTTGCAAAAGCACGAGATTTAAAAGGAGAAAGCTCTAAGGTGGTTGCTATTATCGGCGATGGTTCCATGACGGGCGGTATGGCTTTTGAAGCTATGAACAATGCAGGTGCGGCAGATACGGATATGCTGGTGGTACTTAACGATAACAGTATGTCCATTTCCAAAAATGTAGGAGGCTTTGCCCAGTATCTTAACCGTCTGACCAATCGGGAGGGCTATTATAAATTAAAGGATAATGTGGATAAAACCTTGCATAAAATTCCTTTTTTAGGAGACCCTCTTTACCGTTTTTTAAGGAAAATTAAAACAAAATTGATTTATATGCTTGTACCGGGAGGAGTGTTCCGTGAATTGGGCTTCCGTTATTACGGACCTGTAAACGGACATGATTTGAAAAAGCTGATTACCGTTTTGGAACGAATCAGAGAAAAAAAGGAACCGGTACTCCTTCATATTTACACAAAAAAAGGAAAGGGCTATCCCTTTGCAGAGAAAGCACCGGGACGGTTTCATGGGATTTCTTCTTTTGACCCGGAAACGGGAAATAACTGTAAAAAGAAGAACACTGATTTTTCTGCGGTGTTTGGAGAAACCCTTTGCGACCTTGCAGAAAAGAATAAAAAAATTTGCGGAATTACTGCAGCAATGCCGGAAGGAACAGGATTACAGGAGTTTTCCAAGCAGTTTCCCCAACGGTTTTTTGATGTGGGAATTGCAGAACAGCACGGTGTTACCTTCTCAGCAGGTCTTGCTATAGGAGGATATATTCCTGTATTTGCGGTATATTCTTCTTTTTTACAGAGAGCCTACGACCAAATCATTCATGATGTTGCCATGCAAAAGTTACCCGTTGTATTGGGCGTGGACCGTGCAGGGGTTGTAGGAGAGGACGGAGAAACTCATCAGGGCATGTTTGACCTTGCTTTTTTGACGCAGATTCCCAATATGACCGTGTTAGCACCTTGCGATTTTGCAGAATTGCGAAGAATGTTGTTTTTTGCGGTGAATTTAGGAAGTCCTGTTGCCATTCGTTATCCCAGAGGGGGAGAATGGGGAACGGTTGAGGACAGAACCCCTCTCTCTTTAGGGAAAGGCAGACTTCTTCGAAAGGGCACAGATGTTGTCTTGTTTGCCATCGGAAGAATGACGGCGGTTGCATTGAAAACTGCGAAAATACTGGAAGAAAGAGGAATCGATACTTCGGTTGTCGACTTGCGGTTTGCCAAGCCTTTGGATAAAGAACTGATTCTTTCTGAGGCGAAACAGGTCAGACTGGCGGTTTGCATGGAGGACGGATGTGTTTCAGGAGGAATTTGTGAGCAGGCAGCAGCTCTCCTTCAGGAAAATGGGATTGGGATTCCTTTGCTTAAAAAGGCATTTCCCGATTGCTATATTCCCCACGGAAGCGTAAATGCGATTTTTGAGAATTATAAAATGAATGAAACGGCAATTGCTGATGAAATAACGGAGGCGTTCAAGGAGTGAAGGAACGGTTGGATGTATTGCTGGTGGATCAGGGGATTGTCACCGGCAGAGATAAAGCAAAAGCAGTCATTATGGCAGGTCTTGTATATGTGGACGGCGAAAAGATTACCAAGGCAGGAACCTGTGTGGAATCGGATGCTGTGATTGAATACCGGGGAGAACAAATGAAATTTGTCAGTCGGGGCGGATATAAGCTGGAACGCGCCATGAAGGTGTTCCCTGTGGTGCTTGAGGATTGTATTTGTATGGATATCGGCGCCTCTACCGGTGGTTTTTCTGACTGTATGCTTCAAAAAGGAGCAAAAAAAGTCTATGCAGTGGATGTAGGCTACGGTCAGTTGGACTGGAAATTGAGAAATGACCCTCGGGTTGTGAATATGGAACGAACCAATATCCGCTATGTGGAAGAATTGGAGGATGTGCTTGACTTTGTCAGTGTGGATGTGTCCTTCATTTCTTTGAAGTTGGTGTTACCTGTAGCCTATCGCTTGTTGGGGGAAAAGGGACAAGGTGTATGCCTCATTAAGCCTCAGTTTGAAGCAGGGCGGGGTCAGGTAGGAAAAGGCGGTGTGGTTCGTGATAAGGCAGTTCACCTCCAGGTGATTGAGCAGGTCATCGGCTATGCTCATACGAACGGATTTTTTGTTGGGGGACTTGACTATTCTCCCATTAAGGGACCCAAAGGAAATATTGAATATTTATTGTATCTTAACAAAGAAGCGGAAGGGACCTATGATGCGGATGAAACAGTAGAAACCGCCCATAGAGTGCTCAATGCAGAGGACGGGGAAGTGATTGTTTGAACCATTTTTTGTTAAAGCCAAATCCGAATATGGAGCATGTATGTGAAGGGGTCAGAGAAATTGCCCGTTCCCTTCATAGTCTGGGAGCTCAGGTGCTGATGGAAGAGGATTGCGGTTTGCCAAAGCATTTGGAGGGAGTTCGTTACTGTTCCCGAGAAGAAGGGGAACAGCTTGCGGAAGCTGTTCTGGTTTTGGGGGGAGACGGCACCCTATTAAGAGCAGCTCATGAAACCAGCCTTCCCTTACTGGGAATTAATTTTGGACATTTAGGGTTTATTACGGAGCTGAATAAAGGGGAACATGATTTGTTTTCCCGCTTGCTTGAAGATGACTACAGGATTGAAAGCAGAATGATGCTGGAATGTGTGTTGCACAGTGATGAAAAAGAAAGCACTCCGTTTTTTGCTTTGAATGATATTGTAACCACCCGCGGAACGGGAGAATCAATTTTGCGAATGAATCTTCTGATTGACGGCGTGTACGCAGATACTTATCTGGCAGACGGTTTGATTATTGCAACCCCTACAGGCTCTACTGCTTATGCTTTATCATCAGGGGGAGCGATTTTGGAGCCGGGAGTGGAAGCGGTTGAAATCACCCCTGTTTGCCCCCATATGCTTCGTGCACGTTCCCTGGTGGTTTCCTCAAAACGAAAGATTGCGCTCACCTTGGCTGAGGATAAAACAGCCCATGTGGTAGCAGACGGGATTGCGTTATACGATATGAAAGCGGGAGAACGCCTGGAAATCAGCCGTTCAGAAAAAGAAACCAGGCTGATTCGGGTACATAGTCGTAGTTTTTATGATATTTTACACGAAAAGTTGGGAAGTGATGTTCATTGAAAACCTCAAGACACGGAAAAATACTGGAAATTATCAGAGAAAATAATGTCAGAACCCAAAAGGAGCTGGCAGACTTTTTAGAGCAAAGCGGGATGAAGGTAACCCAGGCAACATTATCCCGTGATATTAAAGATTTGAAATTGATTAAGGTGCATAATGACAGCGGGGATACAGTGTATGCTCCCGGTGGGGAAGAACCCCGTTACCATACCAGCGGAACTATTTACACAGAATCGGTGCTGAGTGTGGATTATGCCATGAATATTGTGGTGGTAAAAACCTTAAGCGGAATGGCACAGGGAGTGGCATCTTTGCTTGACAGAATGAATCTTTCGGATACCTTAGGGACTATTGCGGGAGATGATACCATTATGATTGTTGCTAGAACAGAAGAAGAGGCAAAAAAGGTTGCCTCTGATTTGGCAGACGGAGTCAGATAAAGTCGGAGGTGGCATCAATGCTCATCAGCCTTCAAATTGAACAAATTGCAGTAATCCGGAAAGCCTCTTTGGAGCTTGGCCCCGGATTTTTGGTATTGAGCGGTGAAACGGGGGCAGGAAAATCAATTATCATCGACTCTATTAACATGGTTCTTGGAGAAAGAACCTCTAAGGAATTGATTCGTACCGGAGAGGAAAAAGCGAAGGTTCAGGCGTTATTCAGCCTATCAGAAGAGGTTCGTGCCCAACTGGAGGACCAAGGGGTGGACTGCGAGGATGGTCAGGTGTTAATTTCCCGTGAATTGTATCGGGACGGGCGAAGCGTATGTCGGATGAACGGTGAATTAACTGCTGCAGGGACGGTGAAAGCAATTGCACCTCTGCTTTTGAACATTCACGGTCAACATGATAATCAGGCATTGCTTCAAAATCAAAAGCATATTGAACTCATTGACGGATTTGCAAAAAACAAAACAGAACGGGAAGCCTGTAAAGATGCTTTCCAGAAGGTCAAAGAGGTGGAGTCTCAGATTGAGCTTTTAGAAGCCTCTGAAGGAAATGAACAGCTGATGGAGCTGTATCGGTATCAAATGGAAGAAATTGAGGGGGCAGAGCTTCGGATAGGCGAAGAAGAGGAATTGAGAGACCGGCTGAAGCTTTTGGAACATTCTGAAACGGTAGCGCAAAATGCCTCCCAATCTTATGAATATTTGTACGGAAATGAAGGTGCCCACGATTCTCTGTCCCGGGCGGCAGATGCTTTGGGAAAAGCGGCTCTTTATGATAAAGAGTTGGAATCTGTTTGTGATAGCCTTTCTGAGGCGGTTGCGTTGTTGGATGATGCTTCTCATCAGCTTCGTCAATATACAGAAAGAATGGAGCATGACCCAGAGGAATTGGATCGGGTACAGAGCCGTTTGGAGGAAATCAGAAAGCTAGAACGAAAATATGGTGCAACAGAAGAGGCTGTTTTGCAATATTATAACGAAATAAAAGAAAAAGCAGAGGGTTTTTCCAACAGTGAGGAAAAGCTCAATCAACTCCGAAGAGAGCTGGAAGAAAAAAAGAAGGTTTTAACCGAAAAGGGAGCTGTGTTATCGGAAACAAGAAAAAAAGCAGCAGTTCGGTTAGAACAAGAGGTTATGGAACAGCTTGTTTCTTTGGATATGGGAAAAATGAAATTTTCTGTCAGCTTTACGCCTTGCGAGATTGGTGAAAAGGGAGGAGAAAAAGTTGTATTTTTGCTCTCCTCCAACCCGGGGGAAGAATTAAAGGAACTTTCCAAAATTGCATCGGGAGGAGAATTGTCCCGTATTATGCTGGCGTTAAAATCGGTGCTTGCAGATGCAGACAGTGTAGGCACTCTGATTTTTGACGAAATTGATACGGGAGTCAGCGGACGTGCAGCTCAGAAAATTGCGGATAAGCTGACCGAGCTTTCAAGACACAGACAGGTACTTTGTATTACCCACCTTCCTCAGATTGCCGCAATGGCAGACGAACATTTTCTGATTGAAAAGCAAGAGATAGAAGGAAGATCGGCTACCAAGGTGACTCGGCTTATGCATCAGGATAGACTTGAGGAGCTTGCCAGAATGTTGGGAGGAGTCAGCGTTACCGAGCTGACCGTTGCAGCAGCAGAGCAGATGTTGGAGCAGGCAACCCTGCAAAAGGGCAGGAATTAGTATTTTTTATCAAAAAACAAAAGAAATCAAGAATAAAATAGTGAAAAATATTGATTGAAAAGTGGCTCACAATGTGCTATAATTATAATATATCTTTTAATGATAAGAATGTTTTGGTTGTTGGAAGAAGTGAATTAGTTTCTAAATCAT
>JAZQHN010000013.1:0-11401 GCA_045540615.1 Clostridia bacterium | reverse complement strand
GAAAAAAGACATCTTCGGATGTCTTTTTTTAGTCATATTTGTTCCTTGCGTAATAAGTGATATTTACTTCTATAATATCACTGAAACCGAAGGTTTCAATATCGCTTATACTAAAGTGAAAATATCACTCCGCTGAATGATTTAGATGACACTCTAGGTTATTCTGCTTTTTTAATTGGCACTATTAGGCATAGAAATAAAACCGCATGGAACTGATGTTCCATGCGGTAAATTTAAAGCGGTCAATTATGAATGAAATCCCTTCGGTATTTGTTATGGTAAAAAATCTCGTCGGAAATTTATCATAATCGTCTTTTAATCCGTCTAGCCCCAGCCTCTCTCGGTCGCTCTCTTAAGCTATACTCTGGAAAAAGGCTTTGGTTATGAATTTCTCAGTGCTTTCTTTGCATTTTTCTGAGCAGCTTTTTTGCTGATTTTTTGTTTCTTTACCTTGCTTTCAGCAACTTTCTGCATAACAGAGGAAACGATGATTAAAGCAACTGTATAAACACCAATTGCCCAAGCAATTACAACCATGGTGGTTTTCAGGTTAGGTGTCAGAGCACATACTGCACAAAGAACAGCACATACTACAAAGAAAATACCGAAATTTGCTTTCAATCTTGCTTTTAAATCCTTTTTGTAGCCTTCCATAAAGCTTAATCCAACAGACTTACTCTTTTTAGAGGACAGAACTGCCATTAAAACTGCCGCTACGAGGAACAAACCGCACAGTGCCCAAAAAACGGGGTCATTTGCGGGTCTTACCAGAGCATATAAATAATACATGCCCACCAGTGCACCAAAGGCAATTGCCATGGTAATAAGAATTCTGTTAATACTTCTTTCTTGCTCTTGTTTTGTCATTTTTGACACTCCTTTAAATTTAATTATTTCATTTGATCCAGTTGATACATCACACATCCGAGAACCGCGGCACCTGCCGTTTCTGTTCTGAGAATCCGTCTGCCTAAGGTAACAGGAAGAATTCCCTTTGATTTTGCCTGCTCAACCTCCGATTCTTCAAATCCACCTTCAGAGCCGATGATAATCCCCACGTCGAGGCAATCCTCTTTTCCCTGTAACGCACTTTTCAAATCGGTGGTGCGGCAATTTTCATAAGGCATCAGACAAAGAGTATGCTGTTCTGCCCGACAAAGCATTTCCTCAAAGGAAAGAACGGGAGAAACGGTGGGAATCATTCCTCTCATACATTGCTTTACCGATTCATCCACTGTTTTTTGCCAGCGTATGGTTTTTTTGGCAAAGCCTTCTTTGTCATCCTTTACCACTGTTCGGGTACTTATAAAGGGAACAATGGCGGAAACGCCAAGCTCGGTACATTTTTGCACCACCTCGTCCATCTTAGACCCTTTCGGCACACATTGATAAAGAGTTACCTTTACTTCAGGCTCACATTGGTTTACTTGCTTGTCCATAATTTTCAGCAAAATTTCCTGTCCGCAAACCTCTTGAATGATTGTATGATAATCAAAACCACATCCATCACATACTATTATATCATCTCCCGGCGATTTTCTCAAGACTTTTATGATATGTTTTGCGTCTAAACCGGAAATTTTTACAAAATCCTGATGAAATCCTTCGGGAAGCACAAAAAATTTAGGCATTTTTCTCTCCTTCGTACCGAGTTAAGTAGGCAACCCAGTCCTTTTTTGTCTTTTTTTCTATGACGGCAAAGCCGTTTCCTGTCAAAGCAGCTTCCACATCCTCTGCCCGTTCTGCAATAATTCCCGAGCAAATAAAGGGTGCATTTGGTTTTAAAAACTGTCCGATCTGGTCTGAGAGCATAATAATCACATCTGCAATGATGTTTGCTACTGCCACATCAAAGGTACCACTGATTTTATCGGTCAGATTGCCTGCCTGCAGATGCAGACGATCAGAAGAAAATCCGTTCAGCTCACCGTTTTCTCCTGCAATTTTTACTGCCATAGGGTCAATATCAACACCCCATGCCTCTTTGGCACCCAAATGAAGACCTGCAATGGATAAAATCCCGCTTCCGCAGCCTACATCAAGAAGGGTACCCTCAGGTGTTACTGCTTGTTCCAACAGTTCCAGACACATGGAGGTGGTTTCATGTCCCCCTGTGCCAAATGCCATACCGGGATCAATGGTGACCACTTTTTCATGAGGTTGAGCCTCATATTTCTCCCAAAGGGGACGAATGACTATTGTTTCTCCAATATGCAAAGGCTTATAATACTGTTTCCAGTTGTTTGCCCAGTCCTCCTCGTCCATATCGATGCAGGTAATCTCCAAAGAACCATAGTCCCCTTCCTGCCGTAGGTCTTCCATCTGGCTGCGAATCAGTTGTAAGGTATCCCGTTCCAACTCGGTCAGATACACCTTAACAAAGGAATTTTCCTGTTTTTCCTGTTGCAATTTCTCATCGATAATGTCCCAATATTGGGTTTGATTGGCGACAAAATCCTCAAAATCTGCAGGATTTTCAATTTCAAATCCGTTTATTCCGATTGCCATCAGCTTTGCACAAACCGGATCCGGATCAGTTGCTTCAATTTTTACTTGAATCCATTTCATAATTTGGTTCCTTTCCTTATTCTATTATTTCATATTCAAAATTTTCATAATGCAATCTGGTTTCCAAATCCGTTCCTGCAGGAAGGAGTGCCAAGGCAATAAAGATTTCGCAACCGTCCTCCACGTTCCGTAACGTGGCATATTCTCCCTCGATTTTAATTACAAGATAATCCATTGGGTTCATTAGAATTTTCTCCTTTTCATAATCACAATCATTTTCATGGCGTGCCGAGGTCTTACTACGGTAATTGTATCGGTACGCTTCTGTCCACCGTTATCGTATCCTCAGTCACATCGCAGGTAAGGGCAGTCAGCCACACACCCTTACTTCTTGCTTCCTGCAAGGTTTTGGCAAATTCAAGGTGAGTCGCAAAATTGGGAGAAAAAGAATGCACGCCTTTCATTTGAATGATGAAAATCACCCAGGCCTCATATCCCTTTTCCTTGCACTGAATCAGTTCCCGTAAATGCTTCACTCCCCGTTCGGTAGGTGCATCGGGGAAAAGAGCAAGCCCCTCCTGTTCTAAGGTCACTCCCTTTACCTCTGCAAAAATTTGTTTCTTTCCCTTTTCCAGATAAAAATCAAAACGGGAATTGCCATAGGTTTTTTCCGGTAGAATCTTAGAAAATCCAAAAGTCTGCAGCCATTCTCCCGCAATTTTGTTGGGTGCCTGAGAATCCATGTTAATCAGTTGGTTCCCTTTTTGCACACCAATCAAGTCATATTTCGTTTTTCGCCCTTCGGTTCCGGGACGGTGTAATAGTACCCTTGCGCCGGGAAGGAGCAGTTCTTTGCATCTGCCTGTGTTTTTCACATGGCATATTTCTGTTTTTCCCTCATATTCCACATGGGCGATAAACCGATTGGGGCGGGAAAGAAAGGTTCCTTCCGTCCAATTACTGTACCTCATCCTCTTCTCCTATATAGGTAAACCGCAGTCCGTCTCCAACCTGTTCTTCCCACATGGAAAGGGGACGAACCCAAAGTCCGCCATTTTCATAAAGACCCTGATATACTACCATGTCCTCTAAGGTTTCACTATGCTTTGCAATGCCGATAACCCGATAATAATTTCCTTTATAATGCTTGTAAACTCCCAATTTTATCATTGATTTCTCTCCATATATTCAATTTGAATGTCCGCAGATTTCTTTTCTGCATAATACTCTTCCAATAATTCGGGAAGATTCAACTTGTTCAGGTTTTTCCAATAACGCTTAATCGGATATTCTTTTTTAAAAGTATTTAGCCATTGTCGAAATAATTGTTCTCGTGCAAGTGTAATCATCGCATGCTCTTGATTTGGATATTCAGAAGAAGCATCAACCCGTTTCATCAAAAAGATACCATCCTTTGTCTCTACCGGCGCACCCGTTTGCTCCAAATCTAATGAAAACGCTGCCTCTTCCAATGGTTGCTGAAGCTGTCCTTTTGTGACAAGCTGATCATAAATTAGAATTTGTTGCTCTCCTCCCAAGGAATCTCTCATTTCTTCAAAAGAAGTTCCGGATTGCAACAACTGAGAAATGCCGTAACATTTAGTACGCAGCTTTTCCTTTTCTTTCTCCGACAAAGCCTCACCTGACGGTTGTATATACGAAAACCGAATCCATTTTATTTTTACATAGGATTTTTCGTAAAGTGCATATGCTACTTCCTTCACTTTGGAAAAATCTTCCTCTTCGTAATAAAAATCTGCCAGCATCTCTCTGGCACTTTCTGCAACAATTAAGTCCCGCCAAAGGTCTTCTGTTATACCGCGACTTATCAACTGATATCGAAACCAAGGGGTATTCCGTGCCGTTTCATATTTATTCAATTCCAGATTTCTCTTTGCAATAATAGGAGCTTGAGGAATAATTTCAAGCTCTTCTGCCAGCAAAGGACAAACCCGATCTGCCCAAACCAAATCCCAAGCAAGGTCTTCCACTGCTTTTGTTTTTTTTCTATTCCCATACTCAGATGGAGTATAAGAAAGCTGTTCTGCCGCCTGGATCAAATAATAACGATATTCTGATAAGGTCACCTTGTCTTTGTTTACCGTTCCTGCCATATCCTTTGATCCGAAGAAGAAAAAAGAAGGAAAAAAATGAGCAGCTGTAAAAAAACTGATGACAAGCACCAAAGCAATTGCCAATCCGCCTCCGATTACTGTCCACAAGGTTTGATTACTGCTCAAAAACAAATTTGGGTCGTATTCTCTTTTTTGTTTTTTCGGATCCCAGTTTTTCAAATCTGTTTTTTTCCAATTCATGCTTGTCACCCCCTTGATGCTTTTATATTTATTATATCGTAAAAAAACGATAATGTCAATCCGGGAAAAAATAATACGCATATATTAATTCTGATACTAAGCAGAAAAAATTGTTTTTTTACCGTTTTTTACTTCAATTTTTTTAAAAATACTTATAAAAAGGAAATTTTTGTTGCATTAAGAAGAAACTTATGGTATAATAAAGAATAACCTAAATTTTAAAATGGGAGGAGTTTGTTTTATGAACGGACAAACAATTCAGATTTTAATTGCTATGATTATTTATATGGCAATTGTAATCGCTATCGGTATTGTGTTTGCAAAAAAAGCAAACAAAAGCTCTGAGAACTATTTCCTTGGGGGTCGTTCTCTGGGGCCTTGGGTAACGGCAATGAGTGCAGAAGCATCTGACATGAGCGGTTGGCTTTTGATGGGACTGCCCGGTGTTGCTTATTGGTGCGGTTTGGCAGATGCAGCTTGGACGGCAATCGGTTTAGCAGTAGGTACATATTTTAACTGGTTGATTGTATCCAAGCGGTTGCGCCGTTACAGTGTGCGGGCAAATAACTCCATTACATTGCCTGAATTTTTCTCTAACAGATTCCGCGAAGAGAAAAAAGTAATTATGACTCTGGCAGCAGCATTTATTCTGATTTTCTTTACCGTATATGCTGCAAGCTGTTTTGTAACCTGCGGAAAGTTGTTCTCCACACTGTTCGGAACCTCTTATGTATCCATGATGATTGTTGGTGCAATCTTTGTATTGCTGTACACCATACTGGGTGGCTTTTTGGCAGAAAGTGCTTCCGACTTTATGCAGGGAATTGTGATGATCATTGCTTTGGCTGTCATTGTTGTAATCAGCACGATAAGTGCAGGTGGATTAGGAGCAGTTATTGAAAACGCAAAAGCAATTCCAGGATTTTTAGAATTCTTTGGACTGGCAACTCCTGAACTGAATGAAGCAGGAGAACAAATTGTGCAAGCAGGAAAACCTGTATTCGGTGCAGCAAGAGAGTATGGTTGGTTAAGTGTATTTTCCATGATGGCTTGGGGATTGGGATATTTCGGTATGCCTCAGGTTCTTCTGCGTTTCATGGCAATCCGTAAAGAAGAGGAACTGACTCGTTCCAGAAGAATTGCTATGATTTGGGTTGTTATTTCCTTGGCAGTTGCAGTATTTATCGGTATTGTAGGAAGACAGTTATATCCTGTTGAACATTTGACTGCATCTGCAGCTGAAAATATCTTTATTACTTTGGCAACAAGCTCTTTACCTGCAATTTTGGCAGGATTTGTTATGGCAGATATTTTGGCTGCAACCATTAGTTCTTCTGACTCTTATTTGTTGATTGCTGCATCTGCTTTTGCAAAAAATATTTTCCAAGGTGTAATCAAGAAGGATGCAACCGATAAACAGGTTATGACGGTTTCAAGAATTACATTGCTTGTCATTGCTTTGCTTGCTGCAATTTTCGCTATGGACGAAAATAGTGTTATTTTTAAAGTGGTATCATTTGCATGGGCAGGTTTTGGTGCAACCTTCGGTCCCCTGATGCTGTTCTCTCTGTTTTGGAAGAGAACAACCAGAGCAGGTGCAATTGTAGGTATGATAGGCGGAGCAGGAATGGTATTCCTGTGGAAATTGGGAATCAGCACATTAGGCGGTGCATTTGCTATTTATGAACTGCTTCCCGCATTTATTTTCTCCTCTATCTGCATTGTAGTTGTTTCTTTACTTACCAAAAAACCCTCTAAAGAAATTGAAGAAGACTTTGAAGCAGTAAAAGCAAACTAAACACAGTGAAACAATACTCTCCGTTCTGTTGGACGGAGGGTATTTTATTTTTTCGGCATAAAAAAATGCCCCTATGGTAGTTTGTGATACTTACCATAAGGGGATACTTTTTTCTATTGTCCGTTTTTACCGGACCGATTCAGATATTCTTTCTTTTATCTCTATTCAATTTTTTCAAAATCGGAAGCACCGTGCTTGCAAAGAGGACAAATGAAATCTTCCGGTAATTCTTCACCTTCATACACATAACCGCAGATTTTACACCGCCACCCCTTTGCTTTTTTGTCAGGCTTTGGCTTCACATTGCTATGATAATAAGAGTAAGTCATGGAAGGCTCATTTCCCATATTTTCTGCTTCCTTTACCTCTGCTAAAAAGAGACTATGAGTACCTGCATCAATAATTTCCTTGACTTCACACTCTAAGTATGCATTGCAATGCTCTTTCACGATTGCCACACCGTTTTTGCCTCGCTCTATTGGTTGGTTTTCAAACTTATCCACCGTTTTTCCCGATCGAAAGCCAAAGTGTTGAAACATGGAAAAAGGAGCAGACTCCGACAAAACAGATACATTAAATTTTTCTGTCTTCACCATCATAGCGTGAGTGTAGTTACTCTTATTCACTCCTACAATTACCTGTAACGGTTTGTCCGTTACCTGCATAACAGTATTAATGATACAGCCGTTGTCCTTTTCCCCGTCCCGGGCAGTCAGAACATAAAGACCATAACCAATACGAAACATTGCCGATAAATCCATCATCAATTCCTCCCTTTGGATTAGTTTGTTTCATTTTCAATTTTTTATACTATTTTGTTCCCGTAGAACCAAAACCGCCTTCTCCGCGGACCGTATCGGAAAGTGTATCCTTCACTTCAAATTCTGCTTTTAAGAAAGGAGCAATGACCAGTTGAGCGACCCGTTCTCCTGCAGCAACCGTTCGGCTTTCTTTGGAATGATTATAAAGTGCCACCATAATTTCGCCCCGGTAGTCTGCATCGATTACCCCAACCTTATTGGCAGGTGCAAGACCCTTTTTGCTGGCAAGACCGCTTCTGGCATAGATAAATCCGCCATATCCTTCCGGGATTTCCATGGCAAGTCCCGTATGCACCAGCACCGTTTCACCGGGGGCAATCACCGTTTCTTCTATGGCATACAAATCCGCACCGGCAGAAAATTCAGACCCATAGGCAGGCACAACCGCACGTTCATCCAATTTTTGAATTGCTACTTTCATTTTTGTTCCTCCTTATTCTCGGGGTCGTTCCATAACACGACCTTTCCTTCTTTCAGACTTTTTTGCACATCAATCAATCTCTGATTTGCCGACCCGCGAAACCGCAGATTCAAATCCTTTTGAGCTTCTATAAAGGGACCGTCCACCAGCACATCAATATAAGGCAATAACAATTGTTCAGGTAAGGTGTCCCAAGTATAACCGCTGTATGCCCATACTGTTTTTTGCGGAAACTCTTCTTTGATTTTTTTCATCAGCGGAAGCAATGCCGTCTGATGCTCTAATACAAAGGGTTCTCCTCCCAACAAAGAAAAACCCTTGATATAAGAGGGAGATAATGCATTTAAAATTTCTTGTTCTGTTTTTGTTGTATAAGAATCACCGTATGCTTCATCCCAGGTTTCCTCATTAAAGCATCCCGGGCAACGGTGAGGACATCCGCTGACAAACAAAGATACCCGCACGCCGGGACCGTTGGCAATATCGTGAGATTTTATGGTTGCATAATTCATAGTATCGTTCCTTTCATACCACGCAGAGAGCTCGTTTCTGTTCAATCAACGCCGTAAATTATGCCATGTTGATAACAGCAGCCTGATGCTTCCTTTTATTCTCTTCTTTTTATTATAAAATAAAATACCAAAAAAATCAAGTAATTTTGGAAAATAAGAGAAAGGAAACAAAAATCCTCTCGGAAGAATTTTCCGTTCAATATTCATGATACCCTAATGTATCTTTTGTTCAATCTTTTTTATCATATTTATAAGATTTTTTCTTTTTTTTATGATATACTGACAGTATGTCAATTATGAAAGGGTGAATACTATGAAGCATTATGATTTAATTGTAGCCGGTGGCGGATTAACAGGGGTTTGTGCCGCAGTCAGTGCCGCAAGAGAAGGGCTCTCTATTTTACTAATTGAGAAAAACGGTTGTCTTGGAGGTGCAATTTCCAACAATCTGGTTTATCCCTTTATGTTCTACTGGTCGACTTCTCCTGAAACAGGAGAAAAATATTACTTAAATGAAGGTGTGTTTGCAGAAATACGTGAGCGGGCACAAGCTTATCAGAAAGCTTGCAACGAACCGGAGGAACATCCGGAATCCTTATTCAAACCTGAATATTACAAGTTTGTCCTTGACGATATTATCACAGATGCAGGTGTAGATGTTTTGTTCCATGCAACCTTATTTAAAACAATTACAAAGGGCAGGACCGTTCAGGAAATACAGGTTATTACCCCTTCCGGAGATTTGACTTTGTCTGCAGACTTTTTTATTGACGCAACAGGAAATGGTGATTTACTGGCACAGGCAGGGTGTGACTTTCAGCTTGGCAGAGAATCAGACGGGCTTTGTCAACCCATGACCACTTGTTTTCGGATGAGCGGAGTTAACACTGAGCAATTTAAAAAAGAACATGGCAGATTAAATGAGCTGTATCAAGAACAGCAAAAGACAGGAAACATTAAAAACCCCAGAGAAAATATTCTGGTGTTTTACGGAATCGGTAAGGATATTCTTCACTTTAACACCACAAGAATTATCAAACTGAATCCTACCGATGCCTTTGACGTTAGCCGTGCGGAAATAGAAGCACGGAGACAGGTTTATGAAATGGTACATTTTTTAAAAGAAAATTCTACCGCATTTGAACAGGCCACCATCATTAACATCGCCAACGAAATCGGCATCCGAGAAAGCAGAAAATTAAAAGGAGTTCATATTCTCAATCAAGACGAATTAAAGGATATGGTAGATTTTGAAGATTCCATTGCAGTAGGAAATTATGAAATTGACATCCACAATCCTGCAGGAAGCGGCACTACTCACTACTATTTCAAGCAGGGAGAATACTACCAAATTCCCTATCGTTCTTTATTGCCGAAGGAATTTGACAATTTGCTGGCAGCAGGCAGATGTATTTCTGCCACCCATGAGGCACAAGCATCCATTCGAATCATGCCCATCTGTGCCAGCATCGGCCAGGGAGCAGGTACTGCTGTTGCAGTAGCAAAAAACAGCGGTACCAATGTTCATACCGTAACTATCAAAGAGGTACAAAAACGATTAGAGGAAAACGGTGCTGTAATAAAATAAGAAAGGAAGTAACATAATGAAACACTATGATTTGCTTGTAGCCGGTGGCGGATTAACAGGGGTTTGTGCCGCAGTCAGTGCCGCACGGGAAGGATTATCCGTTCTCTTAATTGAAAAAAGCGGTTGTTTGGGTGGTGCTATTTCCAACAACCTGGTTTATCCCTTTATAAACTACTGGACGTTTCCTCCCGAAACAGGAAACCAATATTATTTGAATGCAGGTATTTTTGCAGAAATCAGAAAACGGGAATACGAATACAGAACCGCCTGCAACGAACCGGAAGAAAGACCGGAATATTTGTTCAAGCCTGAATATTATAAATTTATTTTAGACGATATTGTAACCGATGCAGGAGTGGATGTACTGTTCCATTCCACTCTCTTCAAAGCAAAAACAGAAGGCAGATCAGTGCAGGAAATCAGCATTGTTACCCCGTCAGGAGAATTGTCATTATCTGCCGACTTCTTCATTGATGCAACCGGAAACGGTGATTTGATCGCCCTGACCGATTGCGATTATCAACTGGGCAGAGAATCGGATGGACTTTGCCAACCTATGACTACCTGTTTTCGCATGAGTGGAGTCGACATTGAACAGTTCAAAAAAGAACATCAGCATTTAAATGAACTGTATCAAGAGCAACAAAGAATCGGAAAGATCAAAAATCCCAGAGAAAATATTCTTGTGTTTTACGGAATCGGTAAGGATATTCTCCACTTTAACACCACAAGAATTATTAAATTAAATCCCACCGATGCCTTTGATGTAAGCCGCGCAGAAATAGAGGCACGCCGTCAGGTCTTTGAAATGGTACATTTCTTAAAAGAAAATTCCACCGCGTTTGAACGGGCTACCATTATTAACATAGCCAACGAAATTGGTGTTCGGGAAAGCAGAAAGCTGAAAGGGGTTCATATCCTGAATCAGGAAGAACTAAAGGATATGGTGGATTTTGAAGACGCAATTGCTGTCGGAAATTACGATATCGATATTCACAATCCTGCAGGAACAGGTACCTCTCACTACTATTTCAAGGGAGGAGAATACTACAAAATCCCGTATCGTTCTCTCCTGCCCAAGGAATATGATAATCTGCTGACCGCAGGACGTTGTATTTCAGCGACTCACGAAGCCCAAGCCTCCATTCGGGTTATGCCCATTTGTGCCTGCACCGGTCAGGCAGCAGGAACCGCCATTGCAGTAGCAAAAAACAACGGTACGAATACTCACACCGTAAATATTAAAGAAGTACAAAAAATATTAGAGGAAAACGGTGCTGTAATCAAATAAAGCAATTGAAACTATCAGGATACAGTAAAAATAAAGAAAGAAACACCGATTCGTCAAAGTCGGTGTTTCTTTTATAAATTCATCTATCGGTTCATAATTTCTCTTTTTTCTCCGTCATACAGCAAGACTCCATGACCGTTTCCAAAG
>JAZQHN010000012.1:0-2103 GCA_045540615.1 Clostridia bacterium | reverse complement strand
AGTGCTACATCTACTGTTGTGAGAGTGGGCGGTTTCCGTCACCTGGGTGTTATAGAGTCTGCCTTTCTTTTGGATGATATGATGGTTGAGGTGATTGCAGACGGTCTTCATTTACCCATTGAATTGCTCCAAATGATTTATAAAATCAAAGGTGTGGAAAAAATCTGTATGATTACCGATTCTATGCGTGCGGCTGGAATGCCGGAAGGGGAATCTATCTGCGGTGGAAAAAAGGAAGGTATGAAATGTATTGTAGAAGACGGTGTGGCAAAGCTGCCTGACCGTTCTGCATTTGCAGGTAGTGTGGCAACGACAGACAGACTTGTCAGAGTAGTTCATTTGGGAGCAGGAATTCCGCTTCCTGAAACCATTCGTATGATGACTGAAAATCCTGCAAAGGTCATGGGATTAGATACAAAGGGACGTTTGCTGGAAGACTATGATGCTGATTTGGTTATCTTTGATGGTGAGATTCAGGTGAAGGCAGTGTTTGTAGATGGTAAGCTGATGGCGGAAAACGGTAAATTAAAATAGATTGTAAATGTACAAATAATGTATACCAATGGGGCGTTAAATCGACGCTCTATTGTTATTTTAATCATTTTCCAATGTTACAATTGTGTTACAAAGAAATTGGGTCTTGCAGTTTTTGAAAAATTGTAGTATAATATATATATTCTATTTTTTTAAGGAGGAATTGAAAGATGAAGAAAAGAATCTTAGCTTTCACTCTTTGTCTGGCTGTTGCTTTTATGTTTGGGGCATGTGGCGGCAGTAAGACAGGTTCTTCTTCCGAGGTAATTGCAACCGTTAACGGAGAAGATGTTACAATGGACGAATTCCAATATTTCCTGATTCAGGCAGCGTCTCAGCTCCAATCTCAGCACGGCGATCCTTCTACAGGGGAAGTTGCTGATGATTTCTGGACCACAGAACTGGAAGGGGAAGATGGAAAAACAGCAGCAGAAGTTGCTATGGAAACCGCGTTGGACGGTGTTGTAGAATTCCATATCTACAAAATCGAAGCGGATAAACTGGGTCTGAAACTGACTGAGGAAGATAAACAGCAGATTGATTCTCAGAAATCCGGCATGATTGATTCTTATGGGGAAAAAATGTATGAAGCTCAGCTGAAGGCTGCAGGCTTTACCGAAGAAACCTTTATGAAGCTGATGACTCTGAGCGCATATTCTCAGAAACTGTATCAGAATTTTACAGAAGGTTTGGATGCTGACAAGCTTGCAGAAGAAGCAAAAGAGTATTTCAATGAAAATTATCTGAAGGCAAAGCACATTCTGATTTCTACTATGGATGAAGAAACACAGGCTCCTTTGGAAGGCGAAGCATTGGAAGCAAAGCAAAAGCTGGTTACCGAAGTTCAGGACAAGATTAAAAACGGTGCAAACTTTGATGAATTAATCAAAGAATACGGTGAAGATCCCGGTATGGAACAAAGTCCTGAAGGTTATGTGTTCGGCGAAGGCGAAATGGTAACTGAGTTTTATGAAGGTACCAAAGCAACAAAAGTAGGGGAAATCAGCGAACCTGTTCAGAGCTCTTATGGTATTCATATCATTAAGAGAGAAGCATTAACAGATGCAGATTACGAATCCTATTCTGAAAATGTTATCAGTTCTTTGCAGAATGAAAAATTCATTGCAAAGCTGGAAGAGTATAAAGATGCAGCTGAAGTGAAAACCAAATCTGCATATGATAAGATTGATGTAAAAGCAATCATGGATCAGTATCAGAAGGATTACGAAGAAGCTTCTGTTGTAATTGAAGAAGAATATACAAAACAGCAGGAAGCTGCTGCCGCTGAATCCGAAGCTGCTGCTGATGCAGAAGCAGTTCCGGAAGGGGAAGAAGCTACAGCACCCGAAGAAAGTGCTGAAGCTCCTGCAGCTGAATAAGGAATGAACAACATAAGCACTCCCGAAGTTTCCATGCTTTCGGAGTGCTTTTTCTTTGGAGGAGTTATGCTGGAAAAGGAGTTATATCCAAGTGTAAAGCAGTTTTTAGAGGGATTGGGCTTTTCGGTTCAGGCGGAAGTGAAGGATTGTGATGTAGTAGGGCAAAAGGACGGAGAGCTTGTGATTGTGG
>JAZQHN010000011.1:0-2370 GCA_045540615.1 Clostridia bacterium | reverse complement strand
AAGAAGAGGGACGTTGCCTGGTTTCCATTCCTGCTACCACCTTTGACCGATTTTGGCAGACTATTGATTGTCCCAGAACAGACGATGCTTACATTTCAGAAATTGCAGACATTCTCATCACCGCAGACGGAACCTCAGGAGAGATTATTGACGTTTTGGAAACTAACGGATATCCTATTTTGATTACTCATTGGCAAAGTCTTGTTTCAAACGGATTGGGAACAGGGTTAAAAATCTTAGATGAGGTCGCAAAACGGATTAACCAACACCTAGAAAACCGTGTTACATGGATGAGTGCCGAAGAAATTATGAATCTGGTGGTTCAAAATAAGGAAGACTACCCAAAACCAAAATTCGAGTCGTAATATGAAAGGAACAAAACTATGAATATTCAAATTTATGAGAACGGAACTTTTTCACTTTTCGGGAACGGAACAGAACGAATTTCCCATGCTCCTTTAGGAATCCTTGTATATGATAACATAGCTTACTTACCGGATTCCTGTCAAATCAACGGTAACAATGCAATCCTTTCTTACCCTCACGGAACATGCTCCCTTCTGATAGAAGAAAAAGAACAATATCTCAAATTAACTTTAAAAAAAGCACCTGACGGCGCTACGGGATTTTTGTTTGGTCCGTATAAAACAACCGCTACTTCTTTCGGCGAAATTTTAGGTGCAGGTTGGTATCAGGACGGTTCTGTAGTTTGCATCCAATCTCTCATGCCAAAGGTAGAGGAAGGAATCATCCCATCCATTAAAGAAGACAAAACAGGATTGGAATTGGCTCGTTTCAAAAAGGCAGCCTCGTGCATTGAGAAAACTGTATTCCTTCATTGTTCTGTAAAAGACCGTTCCAAAGAAGAAATTATCAAACCGGGATTCTCTGTTCAGGCAATTGAAGGAAAAGATGCTCTTATCGCAGATGCTTCTGTTGCTTTTCTTTTTGAAAACAGTGCAGAAGCGCTGTTGGAGTCCATCGGAGCTATGGAAATAGCAGAAGGCTTGCCACACCCCGTTTATCGTGGCAACTATGCAAAACAAGACAAACGGATTTCCTCCTTTTACTTTGTTCTTGACGGACCAGATATGACCGCCCAAGAACGGGTTGACATTGCCTGCCGTACAGGAGTGAACTGTATTTACTTCAGCGACTTATTGGAAGGCTGGGGTCATTTCTCCATCAACAAAGAAAAATTTCCGGGAGGAATAAAAGAAGTTGCTTGTTGTACTGCTGATGCCGAACAAAAAGGTGTTATTTGCGGCGCTCACTCTTTAAGTAATTTCATTCAACTTGAAGATGAATACGTAACTCCCATCCCCCATCCTGACTTACTGGTTCAGGACTGCACAGAACTCACCTGCGACATTGATTCCGAAACATCTGAAATCAACATCAAAGATACCGTTGGTTACAAGGAAAAAAGCACCTTGAATTTATTCCGTATTGATGATGAATTGATTACCTTTGCAGAATTTGATTCAGAAACCAAACGTCTGTCAGGTTGCATCAGAGGAGCCTTCGGGACCGTAAAAAGTGTTCATTTGGCAAAAAGCAAAGTGTTCCGTCTTCGCGACCACGGTTACAAAACTGTATTTCCCAATCTTTCTCTCCAGGACGAGGTCGCACAAAACCTGGGATATATCCTCAAAAACTGCGGAATTAAAAAAATGAGTTTTGACGGATTGGAAGGATGTTATGAAACAGGGCACGGAAATTATGCCTGTGCAAGATTTGTAGAAAAGGCACTCTCTATTACAGGTTCAGAACTGATTTGTGATGCCAGTATTATGACTCACTATCTTTGGCATGCATTTTCCTACTGCAACTGGGGAGAGCCTCATTGGGACAGTGCAAGGCGGGGCGGAACTCATGTCTACCGTGCCAAAAACCAGCTCTTCTATCAAAGAAATTTAATTCCTTCCATGCTTGGATGGTACACAGTATTTTTAGCTTCCGAAAACGGAAAATGGGAAGCTACTCCTCCTGAAAACATGGAATATCTGTTATCTCGGTCTGCAGCATTTGATGCAGGTGCAGCATTTCGAATCCATTCAGACACCATTAGAAATCACGGTTTAATGGAACACTATTTTGATTTGATTCGCCGTTGGAACCGTTTTCGATTAGAAGCTGACATTCCTGAATTTGTACGAAACCGTCTGAAGGAAGAACAGTCAAACTGGCATCTTGAAGAAACAAACGACGGTTGGGAACTGACAGAACTTATTTTAAGAGAATACGATTTGGAATACTGCGACAGAGAAGTCAGAACAGAAGCAGGCAGTTATGGTCAATCTTCTTCAGAAGAAGGAGAACTGATTCATCATACCACCCTTATGAATCTTGATGGTTCCTATCCCCTGG
>JAZQHN010000010.1:0-7684 GCA_045540615.1 Clostridia bacterium | reverse complement strand
TACATCTTAATCTTGTCATTTTAAGATACTCCGAATTGGTTCTACACAGATTTCTGTATCATAAGAACCTGTTTATGAGATTTTAAAATTTCATTAGTATTCATGATAGTTTTAACACCATTTATTTCTTTCACAAAATCCTCAAGATAGTTCGTTGATTGATCTTTACATTCAATAATCTCCTCCGCATCCTTATAAATATGGATCAAATTATCTTTCAGTTTAAAATTCAACATTCCCTTTGTACCCCAGAAATAAAAATCCCAATATGTAGGCATTATACCATCGAACTTCGGTGCAGCGTAGGATACATCTGCCATAACAGATATTGTTTCCATTTCCACCATAAACTGCCCGCAATCTTTAAAACCGGGGGCCTTATCTGCAAAAGCATTCCATACCTTAGCACAATTAACTTTAGTAAGATTTTTACCTGTTATAAATCTTATAAGGTCAATACCATGTATTGCAATATCGTTAATTGTACCGCCGTGCTTACCCTCTTCGAAATACCAACCGGGTCGGTTTCCGTAATCAAGGCAGTGTTGACCGGTAAATGATACATTGTGAATTTTTCCCAATTCCCCATTTGCAATTATTTCTTTTGCCATTTTGACCTGTGGCATATACCTTAAATCAAGCATACAACAAACTTGCAGATTTTTCTCATTAACCAATTTCTCTATTTTCTCAAGTTCAGAAAGCTCAGTGCAAATTGGTTTATCACAAATCACATGCTTTCCGTGTTCCAATGCCTCAATTACCATCTTGCCACGCCTACCGTAATAATCACCTATTGCTACAGCATCTACCCGCTTATCATTTAATATTTCATTATAACTGCTGTATGAAAATTTGATGTTGTATGTCTCCTCAACTTTCAATCTTTCTTCCGAATTTTCTTCAAAGCATCCGATTATTTCTACATTTTTGCTATCCCGTGCATATGCATACAATCCAATTATATGTGAATGTCTGAATCCTGCAAACGCCATTTTTATATCCATGTTAACACAATTCCTCCAAAATTAAGCCATTTTTGAAAGATCATCAAAATTAACTTCTGTACGCATTTTTTCACCATTCATAAGTCTTTCAAGTTCTTCACAAACATGAAGTGCTATTCTCTTAAGTCCATTTGTTACAGTACCTGCAATATGAGGTGTAAGTACAACATTATCCAAATCTCTCAACTTATTATCCGGTGTAGGAGGTTCCGGATTGGTTACATCTATACATGCAAAAATTCTGCCTCTTTCAAGTTCTTCTATCAAATCCTCTTCATTTATTATTGTACCGCGTGCTGTGTTGATTAAGATAGCACCATCTTTCATAATCGAGAGGTTTTCTTTATTTATCATGTTGTCTGTTGCAGGAATTGATGGAGCATGAATTGTTACAATGTCACTTTCACTCATAAGCTCGTTAAGTTCAACCTTTTTCGCACCGATTTTTTCAATTTCCTCAGCAGATAACATAGGGTCATACATTAAAATATCCACATGGAAGTTTTTAAGTAATTTAACCATATGTCTGCCTACAAAACCACCACTAATAACACCTACATTTATATCGTAAAAATCCTTTACAACACTGCGTTTGTTTTCGTCCCAAATTTTATTTTTTGTATCTTTACTAAGCTGATAAAAACCTTTACAAGCAGAAATAGCAAAGCCCAGGGCTGTTTCGGCAACACCTTCACCAATTGCTACTGCAGAGCCTGTGATTCTTATTTTTCTTGTAACAAACTCCTCAGTAATAACAGGTTTTACGGAACCTGCCGCATGAATTACTCCTTTAAGATTCGGACATACATCAAGCATTTCCTTTGAAATTTGAGGCGAATTCCATGAAGTTATGATTACTTCCGAATCCTTTACAAAATCTGTTACATAATCAATATCTTCAAAATCTGGTCTTTCGTAAATTGACAGTTCACCAAATTTTCTTATCTTATCATAATACTTTTCATTAAAAACTCTACTTTGCTGTTCTTTGTTTACCAAAAGTGCTATTTTACCCATCTTCATTACCTCACAATTTTTTTATAATATTCAGAATCTCTGTATATTCCACCGCTTAATCTATAAAATTCATCATCAAGCTCAAATATTCCATTTTGCTGTTCTGTATATTTTGCGCCATACATAGGATGATAAGTTTTCATTAACTCCCAGTTTATATAATTTTGTGCACCATTTGATTCAAAAATTCCTATATTAATTTTAGGGAAGGTCTTTATTCTAGATGCAATATTTTTGTTTATATCCACCATCAACGGATTTACAGTAAGATCTGCACAAAAGCAAGGCACATTTCGCTTTGTTGCTTCATTAATAATAAGCAAACTTTCCGATACTGTTTTTGCAATAGGTTTTATTGCCATTGCCTTATATCCCAGATCTATTCTTGCAACGGCAGAATCCAAAGAATGTGCAGATTCATCAGCTGTAATATTCAGTTCTATGTCCGAAACGTCGATTTCACTGTCCTCAGAAAATGGTTCTTCCAAAATAACAATTCTGTCATAAGCCCCAATTTTTTGCGCATACTCCAGAAAATCCTCAAGTCGTTGCTTGGAATCATACCTGCCGTTAGCATCAAGATAATAAACATAATGCCCGTCATCGGTATAGGGGGTTTCCATATCCTTTACAATATTATGTATTTCCTCAAGGCGCTTTTTGTCCCATTCCACCATTTTTTTTGGGGAATTATCACCATCTGGGTCAGAACCTATTTTAATTTTCATAAGGAAATATCCTTCTTGCGCAGCTTTTCGTATTTCTTCCTGAGAAGTTTTATATGTCATCAGCGGAATACTATATATTTTACCCTGTCTTCCCGAAAGATTTTTTGCCGTTTCATTATCCAAAAGATTAATAATATCTTCTGTTCCCTTTTCACGTGCATATATTTGCCACAAAGCATTATCTACCGGAACCAGGCTGTTAAGCGCAAAGGTTTTTCTCAAATTAGAATTGTTAGTAATCCTTTTTCCATACTTGTGAACGTTATCGGATATTGAAATAATTGCTTCGATTGGTGTGCTAAAATCCGTATTTTTTAATAGACTAAGTGCGTACTCTGTAAGATCATACATATACTTGTTGCCTACCGTCTGACTTGATGATTTAAAAATGTTTTCATCAGACCACAATACGCTTTGTATTCCTACACCTATACCATAATTTTCCCCATCACTTACCTTTGCGACCACTTGCCAAAGATCACTTAAATAACCACCTTTAAATCCAAAAGGCTGCAATAGGGGTTCTATGACACAGCCTATTTTTGTATCTTTAATTTTCATTGAACATCACCTTAGTCTTTATAAAGCACTCCTGCGCTTGCTCCGTATTCTTTTTCAAACACGTAACCGTCAAATTTATCGTCAGCTTCAAGCATATCAACAGTAACTTCTGCGCCACCCATTTCTTCCTTTGACTTTTTGCCGCAAAGCATAGCCTGTGTACAGTTTATAAGCATTTCCACATCAACAAGCTTGCTCTCGCCTTTTGTTACCTGTTTATAAACTTCTCTTAACATTGGAGCATAAAGCTCGTTTGTCTCTATATTCAAAACATATGTGTTTTTTGTAGTCATAACAGTAAAACTGAATGGATACCAAGTTCCCTTTACAAACTGATAAACACCCTTTACGCCATTTTCAAAATCAACAGAATACATTTCAGCGGACTTTCCTTCACGACCTTTGGATTCACCAAGGAATTTGGCACTTACAGCTTTCGACTGAGCCAATGCCGAAAATCCTTCTACAAGATGTATTGCGTAGTTAAATTCATCAACACCGCAACATCCGAATATTGTAATAATTTCACCTCTCTCCTCAACATCCATATTCAAAAAGCTTTCTATTTGCTTGCAATATCTTAAAGAAGAACTTCCATATATTTTTGCACCATCTGCAACAAGTTTGCGAAGCCTTTCAATGTCTCTTACAGAACCAACTATTGGCTTATCAATAAACACAGGCTTGCCCTTTTCAATAAAGGGCATTGCCTGGTCCAGATGTTTTTCCCAGTTACAGGACTGAATAAAGCCAATATCAACTTCATCTACCATATCAGCTATATTTTTCACCTTATCTCTTAAACTGAAACGATTTATAAACCAATCAGCCTGAGCATCATCACGAAAGCTCTCTTTTGCAAGAAACTCATACTTCATGTTCATACAACTTGCTTCAAAATATGTTGCAAATGTTTTTGGATGAGAAACATCTATACTTACTCCACCAATTTTTACCATTTTTTATACTCCTTTTTCCGACTATTTCATTTTGTTATCATTCTTTCACGATACTCTTAAAATATTTAACACTTGGCAAAAATTTCTCAAAACCAGCCCTCTCATACGAACGCCTGGCAGGTGCATGCGCATCATCACCACCTGTTGTTACAACTGCATAAAACATTCCTTCCTCACGCATTTTCTCCATCACAAATTCGTACATCATCGTACCTATTCCCATTCCCCTAAATTGGGGATCTACTGCATTTTCCAGAATTTCTCCGGTTTTTGTGATTTCATCAATACTATAAGATATAAAACCTGCAACATCATTATCCACTAAAGCCACAAATCCCCTTCCCTTTTTCAGGCTGTTTTCAACACTTTTTCTTTTTTTAGTCTGCCAATTATCAAAAAAAGTTTCATAAAGACAATCACCAAGAATTTTTCTATATTCCTGACGAATTGGTTGCCAGGCTTTCACAGCTATATTTCCGGCAAATTCCAAATGTTCATCTTTTGCGGGAACAATATGAATTGTTTTCTCCATCTCATTACCTCTTAAATTATCATACGCAGATTATAATCCATTATCTTCTTAGATAAATCCATTTGTTTCAAGATAATCATAACTCATTTTTAGTGAATCAAACGGATCAGCCGGACATATATCCTGTTCCACAATAGCACACAAAGATCCTGCTTTTTCACCTGCAGCAGTAATCAAATCCCAATCAAGATTGCCATACCCAACCTCTGCCATTTCCGGATATCTCCATCCTTCAACAGTAATTTTAAGATCCTTATAATGTAGTACCATTGCACGCTTGCCAAGCTTTTCAATCATTTTCACGGCATCCATTCCCGCAACATGACTCCAATATGTATCAAATGTGAAATTAAATGTTTCAGGGTCTGTTTCTTCAACAAGGTAGTCGAAAATAAACTTACCATCGCGTTTCATAAACTCTGCAGCATGATTATGATATGCAAAGCAAAATCCTTCTTTTTTCAGCGTGTTACATATCGGTTTTGCTTCCCTTATAAACTGCATAACGGATTCCTTAGATTCAAAATATTCCTTCGGCATCATACCAATACCGCATATTTTCGAGCCTAATGTTCTGTTATAATCCATAACCTCTCCTATATTTTCTTTAAAATCATAGAAGGTTCTATGTGTAACAATACACTCAAGTCCGTATTTATCCAGAACCTCCTTCATAGGCTTAGCAGGAAGACTTGTCCCCGAAACCTGTACAATCTTGTATCCTATATCACTGATTTTTTTGCATGATGCATCGAAATCTTCAATAGTTTTCATAAAATCTCTTACGGTATATAGTTGTGCTCCAATTCTTTTATCCATTTTCATTTCTCCTAGTAGGTCTTGGAAATATCAACATTCCCGGCACCCCTTATATTTTTTACATATGTAGAATTATTTATCTTTTCCTGAAGCAAATCATAGAACTTATCGTCAGGAAATTCTGCGAGTTTAATTTCTTCACCTGTCCATGAGCTTAGATGAATTGCATTCGAAATTGTAAGACCTTTAATGCCCTCCTCACCGGGAGCAATAAGCTGTTCTCCCTGCAAAACAGCATTTGCAAAATTCTTAAGAATTCCAACATGCTGTTCACCAGGAGCATTGTTAATAGGAATTTCACATTTCCAACATTCAGGCACCCCAAAAGGAGCCTTGTGTATTGCATTGTGCTTGCGCTCAGAAATAACATTACGATGGAAGACAAGTTCTTTTCTTCCTTCTACAATTACCTTGCCCATGTCACAGGCAATTTCAAGTCTGTTTGTACCAGGAGCTTCACCTGTTGATGTAATATACTGACCAATTATTCCATTGTCATAGTTTAGCAATGCAACAACCTCATCCTCAACCTCGATATCATAGAATTTACCATAAGAAACATTTGCATAAACTGTATCAGGCATACCAAACATCCACTGCCACAAATCAAGCTGATGTGGATTCTGATTAATCAATGTTCCTCCACCCTCACCTTTCCAAGTCGAACGCCACGCACTGCTATCGTGATAGCTTTGCGGTCTATACCAGTCTGTTACAATCCAAGTTACACGCTTAATTGCTCCAAGTTCATTGTCATCAATGAGCTTTTTCAGCCTTTGATATACCGGATTCGTTCTTTGATTGTACATAATACCAAAAATCTTATTTGACTTTTTTGCAGCTTCATTCATTTCCTTAACTTGCTTTGTATATACGCCTGCAGGTTTTTCAACAAGCACATTAAGACCGTAATCAAAACCCATCATTGCATACTTTACGTGACCATAGTGAGGTATCGCAATTAAAACAGAATCTATCAGCCCACTTTTGTACATTTCCTCTATATCAGTAAACAAAGGTACATGAGGGTAAGTATTTTTTACAATTTCAAGCTTTTGTTCATCAATATCGCATACAGCACCAAGCTCCATATTAGGAACTTTGCCTTCCATAATGTCACGTACATGGGATTTACCCATATTTCCATAACCTATAATACCCATTTTAACTTTACGCATAATTACTCCTCCTAGTTTCTATTCTAAACAACAATAAGTGTCTTAGCCCATGATATTTATAGGAATTGTATATTCTATCGCACGAGCTGGCGATGAAATATTTAAGATAAGTTTATTTTTTGAATTTATATTTTCCAATGCAGTAACCGTAACAGTAAATTCAGATGTGTTTTTTGTATGCGTTGTGAGTTTTTCCAAGTATACCGAACGCTCATATTCTGCTATCCAACCACTGGGTAAGAACAGTTGTACATCAGCGTTGTAAGATTCGGGTAATGTATTTCTTACAACATACTTAAATATAAGCGGTTCGCCCAATTTAACTCTTGGAGCCTTCCCAAAATCAACAGTTACATCACCCGAAATATTGTTTGGTATTGTAAATGAATATGGGCTGTTATCAAACACTGTATCAGGTTCTCTATCATACTGATTTTTGTATTCAAATGCCCACTCTCTGTCATATTCCAATTCATCATCTGTATATTCCATATAAATTTCATGAGCAAACAATACAGATGGAATTGTCTGCATAACCCATTCCGTAAGCTTTGTACAAGTTCCCGGATTGCAACCTCGGTATGACCCGTTTATAGAAATCTGTACAATTCTGTCTCCTATATATTCCTTCCAGTCTTCCGGAATAATTGCCGTGCCGCCCATAATACCCATAATTGAACCAAGAGTCGCACCTGTGCAGTCTGTATCATCACCACAATTTATCGCATGAATCATAGACTTTTTAAAATCACCCTCGCCGTACAACAAACCGATTATTACATAACCGATATTTGCAGGTGCATGGAACATTCCTAGATTCTCTGTCATTTTCACAAGCATCTGTCGAACATATCTATAATCTGTTCCCTTGTCATATTCTTCT
>JAZQHN010000009.1:0-2072 GCA_045540615.1 Clostridia bacterium | reverse complement strand
AATCCTTGTATCTGCTGCTGCCACCATCATTGTGTAAAATCCACCGTAGGAAAGTCCCGTCATGCCGATTTTATTATCGTCAACAAAAGGTTCAGAACAGAAATAATCAAGACAACGCATAATCGCATAGGTCTCAAGCGCCTGAATACTTGACCCCATTTGTTTCAATGAATTATCCATCCTTTGTCTGTCATATACAGGAAGAACCCTTTCCGGAGGTTCCGCAACAATCACTCTATTCCACACCAAAATTTGCGGGCAAAACACCCGAACCCCTCTATCAAGAATGCGAGTGGTCATATTGTAATAATTATTCTCACCAACAATATCCGAACAAAGCTCGGGCGAACCTCCTCCGCCATGTTGCATGATGACAAGTCCGGTCTTTTCCTCACTTTTTCCTTTGGGAACAAAATACATTCCGTAAAACCAAAGCTCCTCCAGAACTTCAACCTGTATTCTGTAGATATCACCTCTGTCATCTGTCCCCACAAACCATTTCTGTACGTTCGGCAATGGCATATCCTTATTATAGTCCGTCAACGGATAGCCAAGCATCTCATAATAATCACGTCTGTACTTTTCAGGATTTTCGTAGTAACTTTCCGGATTCATATATGCTTCTCTTTTTGCCTCCGATTTACTACGAAGATGTGCTACAAATCTGTTGATACCGTCAAGATACTCCTGCCTTTGTTTTTGTGCCACTTGAAAATCCGGATATTCGCTGTATATATTCAAATTTGAAAAGTCTTTCATTGTTTGTAACCCTTCTTTCAATCCTACACTCCAAATTTCTGTCTGCACTTTTCGGATAAATCAGGCTCACCCCAAGAGGTATTGAAGTTTGAAAGTCCTATATCTTGCGGTGTTCTGTAATCAGGAAGATTGTCTCTCATTGTGAATTCCTCACGAATCGCCTGTAAATACTTAAAACCGAACTCGTGACTGGGAGCTACATAATGTCCTTCATCCCACTCGTTCCAGTTATCAATCATAATAATTCGTTTTGCCCACGCGTTCTCGGGTAGGTCATCGATTAACTCTTTGTATTTACGAAGAACAATTCTGTAATTTTCAGGACTTAAATGCCAAAATTTACCCAAATGAAATTGATAACCTAACTCAATCCAATGTTGGGAACAACGAGGTGTGGAATCGCGGAAACAAGAAGGAGTTGCAAGAAACCGCATAGGATCAATCGCAATTTGTTGTTTAAAATGTTCCGGCATCAGTTCCACAGTAGCTTCCTCGGATGGATAACTTTCTTCAGGATAGTAACCTGAGGTGTATCCAAAACGGAAATCATACCCTCTTTTCAAACTTTCTTCATGGCTTTCTTTTGTGGCAAAAAAATCACAACATCCAAATATCATCCCATCAAAGCCTTGCGCTTTTGCATATTCTCGGCAAGCATCAAACACTACTTTTTGTTCCTCGGGATTTGGAAACACCTCAGAAAGTCGTTCCTGGTGATAAACAAAAAGAACCGGTTTATTATCAATGCAAAGATAATTGTCTCGTTTAAAATATTGCTCCATCCAAAAAGGCATCAAATGTTCAATCATATCCTCAGCATCGGTGGTGCCCCATCTGGGACTGTTTTCAAACATGATGGCAAATTTCATATACTTTTGATATTTTGAATGAAAAAATGCTTCGTGAAGTCCATGTCCGCAACGCAAATCATTTACAGTCACAGGTTTTCCCATATTTTCTTTTTTTCTGTACCAGCAATGGATAAAGCAATTGATTCCATGCTCCACCGCCCACTTGATTTCCCAATCACAGGTAGTAGGATTTTCTTCATCATAATATCCCATAAGAGGTGTCCGTTCAGGATAATCATGTAAATCATCAAATCCGTTATGTAGTCCTGCTGCACCCTTTTTCCATGCAGCATAATAATGTGCTGCAACAATACGGTCAGATGTTGCAGGTTTTGGTTCCGGTACATATGATTCAAGCTTTATATTATACATTTCACTTTCTCCTATTTCACAATTACTGCTTCAATTCCTAAAATATCCGCAATTTTTTTGATGGTTTGGGCACGATGACCGATACCCAAC
>JAZQHN010000008.1:0-13938 GCA_045540615.1 Clostridia bacterium | reverse complement strand
TATCATCAGCGTAAAGGTAAAAGAAGCTCAGTTTGAAGGACAAACCAAAACTAAGCTTGGTAATTCTGAGGTCAGAGGTTTAGTAGAAACCATGATGTCAGAAAAGCTGAGTACCTTTTTAGATGAAAATCCTTCAGTAGGGAAAATTGTCATTGAAAAATGTATTTCAGCATCCCGTGCAAGAGAAGCGGCAAGAAAAGCAAGAGAAGCCACAAGAAGAAAATCTGCATTAGAAAGCAATCAGATGCCGGATAAGCTGTTTGACTGCCATGAACGGGATAATACCAAAACAGAAATTTACATCGTGGAAGGTGACTCTGCAGGAGGCTCCGCAAAGGAAGGAAGAGACAGTAATTATCAAGCTATTCTTCCCTTGTGGGGAAAAATGCTGAATGTAGAAAAATCCCGTGCGGATAAGGTGTACAGCAACGAAAAATTACTTCCTGTTATTTCAGCTTTAGGAGCCGGAATCGGTGCAGAATTTGATATTGAAAAATTAAGATATGATAAAATCATTATTATGGCGGATGCCGACGTTGATGGATCTCATATCCAGACCTTGTTATTAACCTTCTTTTTCCGCTTTATGCCGAAATTAATCGAAGAAGGACATGTATATCTGGCAAAACCTCCTCTGTATAAGCTTTCCAGAGGTAAAAAATCTGAAGTTGCTTATTCAGATGAAGAAAGAGACAGAATCAGTGAAGAATTTAAAAACGGCGATCCCAACGCAAAGGTAGATATTAGTCGTTACAAAGGTCTTGGTGAAATGAATCCGGAAGAGCTTTGGGAAACCACTATGAATCCTGAATTCAGAATTTTGATTCGTGTCACCTTGGAGGATGCAGAAAAGGCGGATGAAACCTTCTCCATTTTGATGGGGGATGAGGTAGAACCCAGAAGAAAGTTTATCGACGAAAATGCAAAATATGCCGTCAATCTTGATATATAACAGGAGTAAGCCATGAGAAAATCAAATTTTGAAAATAATGATACCCACTTCGTGGAGAATCTGGAAAACCAGACCATAGTGGAAGTAGATATTGAAAAAAGAATGAAAGAGGCTTTTATTGATTATGCCATGTCAGTCATTATCAGCCGTGCTCTGCCTGATGTAAGAGACGGATTAAAGCCTGTTCACAGAAGAATTTTATATGCGATGTATGAAGAGCATCTGACAGCAGATAAACCCTTCTTTAAATCTGCTACTACCGTCGGTAATGTAATCGGTCGGTATCATCCTCACGGTGATGCTTCCGTTTACGATGCTCTGGTTCGTATGGCACAGGACTTTTCCCTCCGTTATCCTTTGATTGACGGGCACGGAAACTTTGGTTCCATTGACGGTGACCCTCCTGCTGCATATCGTTATACAGAAGCAAGAATGAGTAAAATTGCCAATGAATTGCTGGCAGATATTAATAAAGATACCGTAGATTTTGCTCCTAATTTTGATGAAAAAAGAATTGAACCTACTGTTTTACCTACCAGAATTCCTGTGTTACTTGTGAATGGTTCTTCCGGTATCGCTGTTGGTATGGCAACCAATATTCCTTCTCATAATCTTCGTGAAGTGATTATGGGTGCTATTGCACAAATGGAAAATCCGGAAATCACAGTAGATGAATTGATGGAATATGTAAAAGGTCCCGATTTCCCTACAAAAGCAACTATTATGGGAAGAAACGGTATCAGAAGTGCTTATGAAACAGGTCGGGGAAGAATTATTGTCCGTGCAAAAACAGAAGTGATTGAAAATAAGGATGGAAGATATTCTATCGTTATTACTGAAATTCCTTATCAGCTGAAAAAGGTAGATCTAGTAAAATCTATTGCAGATTTGGTAAAGGATAAGAGAGTAGATGGTATTGCCGATATTCGTGACTTATCCTCTAAGCGCGTAGGATTAAAAATCATGATTGACTTAAAGCGGGACGGCAATCCTCAGATTGTATTGAATCAGCTGTATAAATTTACCCGTTTGCAGGATAGCTTTTCTATTAACATGCTTGCCATTGAGGATGGTAAGCCTAAGGTATTGAGCTTAAAGCAAATTCTGCATAATTATATTAATTTCCAAAAGGAAATTGTAACAAGAAGAACCCGCTTTGACCTGAAGAAGGCAAAGGAACGGATGCATATTTTGGAAGGTTTGCGAATTGCCCTTGCCAATATTGATGAAGTCATTGAAATCATCAGAAGCTCTTATGATGACGCAAAGGAACGGTTGATGGAACGATTCGGATTTTCCGATGTTCAAGCACAAAGCGTTTTGGATATGCGTTTGGCACAGCTGCAACGCCTTAATGGGGAAAAGATTGAAGAAGAATACCAGGGCTTGCTGGAATTAACAAAGGAATATCAGGAAATTTTGGATAACGAAGAACGATTAAAAGAAGTAATCAAGGAAGAGCTCACTGCCATTGCGGATAAATACGGTGATGACCGTTTGACAGGCATTGAAGCGGCAATTGATGATGTGGATTACGAGGATCTGATTGAAGAAAAAGAAAATGTATTTACCATTACCCATTACGGTTATGTAAAACGACTTCCTGTAGAAACCTACAGAAGCCAGAAACGCGGTGGTAAGGGAATTATGGGTCTGAGTACCCGTGAGGAAGACTTCATCGAAAATATGTTTGTTGCGTCTACTCACGATTATATCCTGTTCTTTACCAATCGGGGAAGAATGTATCATCTGAAAGGATATCAGATTCCGGAAGCAGGAAGACAGGCAAAGGGTACTCCTATTGTCAACCTACTGCCCATTGAAAGTGATGAAAAGATTACAGCAGGAATTCATGTTTCCAAGTTTGAAGAAGGAAAATTCTTACTTATGGCAACGAAATTCGGTGTGGTAAAGAACACACCTCTGATTCAGTACGGTTCCTTGAGAAAGGGTGCATTAAATGCCATTTCTTTGGATGAAGGAGACGACTTGATTAAGGTAAAACTCACCGACGGTAATGATACCATGCTTCTTGGTACTCATCATGGTATGGCAATTAAGTTTGATGAAAAGGATGTTCGTCCTATGGGAAGAACTGCAAGAGGTGTCCGCGGTATCAGATTAAAGGGAGACGATTATCTCATTGGTATGACCAATGTTTCTGAAGATGGTACCTTGCTTGCGGTTACCGAAAACGGTTACGGTAAGAAAACCTCTTTTGAAGAATACCGTGATCAGAGCCGTGGCGGAATGGGTATTTCAACGTATAAGATTACGGAAAAAACAGGAAATCTGGTTGGAATTGCCAATGTTACCGAACAGGAAGATATTATGTTAATCAACTCCGAAGGTGTAATCATCCGTATGGCAGTATCTGATATCAGCGAATATAAGAGAGCCACTCAGGGGGTTCGTCTGATTAAGATGAATGACGATGTGAAGGTAGTATCTCTTGCTGTTACTGACCATGAGGAAGAGGAAGAGACTGTAGAAGAAATAATCACTCCTCCCGAAACAACAGACGAAATTCAAGCACCACCGGAAATTGAAGAGTCATGACCACCGGTAAAACCGGTGCCTTGCACAATAACAAAAACGAGGCTGTAGCAACTTGATTTTGCTACAGCCTCGCGTTTTGGGAGTGGACAAAAATAGCGCAGATTGCTACAATCTCTTCTCCTTTAAATTTGATATGGTTTCATATATCCCAAACCATCTGCTTCTTTGCTTAATTTCATCACAAAATTAAATCGGTTCAATCGTGTACACAATTCAAAATCCGCCTCGGGAAACACATCGTTTTGTGCTTGATCAAAAAACTTGGCACCTGAGGTACGCTTCAAATCTTCTATTTCAGCTTCCATGTCAAGCTCTGTTCCATCCAAAAGACTTTTGATATACCTTGCACAAAGGGTATCTTCCTCTGTTTCAGAAATGGCTTCCAATCCCATGCAAACCAGAGACACCTCACTTGCCCCGCTTTTTTTGATATAATCAGCGGTTGCCTTCGCATTAACCAAAGAGGCACCTAAAATTTCATCTGCATGAATGGCATTGGCAATCCCCTGGGTTCCGGCACTGGTGGTATGAACCACCGTTTTTCCTTCTGTGTCCAGCTTCATCAGTTCAGAAGGAGAATTTCCCGTGTCAAATCCGGGCAAAATTTTTCCGTGCCGTTCTCCCGCCAGAATCATGTGAGGATTTTCTTCCTTCAAACGATATGCCAAATTCACATCACCTACGGGAATAATACTCTTTACTCCTTTGGAAAAAAAGTATGCTTCTACCGAAAAAGCACGAAATACGTCAATTATCACCGTAATTCCTCTTGCTTGCTTTGCCCCTTCTATCATTTGCAAAATTCTGACATTCATTGTTGCTTTTCCTTTCTCTTATGGTTTAAAATTTATCAACGGGATAAAGAATTTTCAACTGATTTAATTTGCTCTGATATGCCTTTTGCTGTTTTTCCTTCATTGCCATTTCTTTGAGTTGATCCTTGATTTCATCCAATCCGTAAACCTTGGCTTCATTCTTTTCGTTTAATTTAATGAGGTGATAGCCAAACTGGGTTTTTACAGGGCCTGCTACCTCTCCCACATTCATTTCAAATACTGCTTGGTCAAATTCGGGAACCATTTGTCCTCTTGTAAATTCCCCTAAATTTCCGCCGTTTTCTTTGGAAGGACAAGAGCTGTTGGCACGGGCTGCATCCTCAAAAGAAATGTCACCGCTGTTGATTTGATTCAAAAGCTCTTTCGCCTTTTCTTCGCTGTCAACCAAAATATGAGACGCATTCACCGATTCCCCTTTGGTAAACTTGTCTTTATTTTCTTCGTAATAAGCATTGATTTCTTCCTCAGTTGCGGGTTTTACCCCTTCCAGAACTTTTCCCATTGCGAAATTGATGAGCAAATCTTCCTTTACCCGTTGCATCTGAGTCTGAAATTCCGCATTATATTCATACATATTTTTCTGTGCATCCAACAGCAAAAGCTTATTGGCAATCAACTGTTCCACAATCATGGCTCTTCCCTGAGGATTGTCCAGATTCTGACCTCTCTGCATGAAAGAAGCAATCATCTGACTTACTTCCGCTTCCGTTACCGTTAAGGTTCCTACTTTTGCTAAAATTTTGTTTTCCATGGTAAAAATCCTTTCTGAATTAACATTCTGTATCCTATTTTATCATAAATCCTTGAAAATAGCAATGATTTTTTCATCGCTTTATTTGTCACCTATCACATATCGGTTACAGTTTCCCAACAATCCCTGCGAGGATACATACTGCGTCACGCCGGGGGCAATTTCACTCACATTTCCAAAATGCAGATGACCTGCAAATACGCCGATGACCGATTCTGCATTTTCTTTTAAAATGGTGATAAACTCAAAATTTTCTTTGGGAGCACCTTCATAATTGATGTAAAAATATTCCCCACACGGCTTTAAAACCGCTTCATTTTCCGCAGTCATAACGGGAATATGCATTACAATCATCACAGGCTTTCCCGATTGAAAGGCTTGTTTTAAAGCATCAATTTGCTCGGATGTAATGACCCGATTGGAATTGTTCAACCCAAACACAATAACATCTTCCTGTTCTATGATCTGAAAGGGTTTTTTTAACTCTTCAAAGGCCCGATTGTCAGAGGGAACTTCCAAAAACTCATGATTTCCCGAAACATACAGGTAGGGCACAGAACATTTTTTCAGCATTTGCTCCAAATAACGGGTATTTGCACCACTGAAATAATCAGTAATATCTCCCGCTAACAACACCAAATCCCCATTACAGGCGGTTTCAATCAGCGTTTCAAACTGTTCTTTGGCTGTTTTTGACATTTGTTCCTCATAAGGTTCATTATGTCCGGTTGCAAAATGCTTTCTGTTGCTTTCCCATTCTTTTGTTCTGATTTTTGCACGGCTTGCCTCTTCTTCGGTACTTTCTTTGTCATACAAAGATAAATGAACGTCGCTGAAATGAAATACTGTTTTTCGTTTCATTCCTTTTACGGGAATTTCATAATGATGGATCCAGCTGGTTTCCATAAATTCTCCTCCTTTTCTACTTCCCCTGATACATAGAACTTTCCTTGCATTCTGATTTAGCAGTTTCCCCCTCCATAATCATCTCAAACAACATATCTGCAAATAACTGATGCATTTTGGGAGAAGGATGATTGATGAAATTTGCCAAAAGCTGAGTGGTATCCTGGGTTTCACTTAATTGTTTCCATTTCCCGTAACAGTCACAAACAGGTACGCCCATGGTGTTTGCAAGCTGAATGGCAGAGGAAATATACAAATCCATTCTTCCGCTATTCTGATACTCCGCCGTAACAGCCGCATATTCCATATGCTCCTCTGCAGTTTTTTCCGAAACATAAGTGTTCAGCATATTAGGAGTCAAAAAGATGGTCTCCACTCCCGATGCCTTTGCTTTTTGGAAAATACCTTCCATAGCAGACAAATAATCCTCCAATGGCCCGTTCACATCATTCAATCCAAAACACACAATAATCAAATCAGGATTATGAGCAAGCACCTGCTTATCCATACGATTTAAGGAATTTGATGCTTTTGTTCCGCCAATTCCTGCATTAATCACATTAATGGGTACATAATCTCTGACTTCCAACAGTTTTTTTCTCAATACATTCCAATATACTGTTTCATAATTTGTAACATCAATTTCCAATGCTCCGTGAGTCACGCTGTCCCCAAATGCCACAATGGTAATAGGGCCCTCCTGTTCAAGCTGTGCACGGTTCATCCATAATTTTTCAGCTAGTTTCATTTTACTCTTCCTTTCTTCTTATCGTTTAAAAAAATAAATACTGCAATCAATGGAAATATCGCTCCCACCAGCATACCGCATCGCATTCCCAATTGCTCAGCCGTAAGATTCATAGAGGTTGCAATCGTAACTGCCCATGGGGAAGCCATAATTTTATCCGTAAGGATTCCTACGGTTTGAGGAACAACGGACGCCCCCAAATCTCCGCCGGATGCCATTATGGCATACAAAAAAACTCCACCGTCGGTTATTCTGTCCGATGCGGCAATCAAGCTTCCCGGCCAAAGCATGGAAGTACAAAAACCGGTCAGAGCACAAGCAAGCAATGTCACTACAGGATAAGGAGATATCGCTGCTCCAATATAACAAATCACCGCCCCTGCAGAACCCATAAGAAGAACCCGTTCCACATTTTTTCCGATTTTAGAATATAATGTTCTTCCCAACCCAAGCATAACCGAAAAAAGTGCCATTCCGAAAATATCTCCTATTGCTTTGGGAATACGGGTTACCTTTTCCAGATATCCGGAACACCACTGTGCCATGGTACATTCCGAAGCACCTCCCAGAAAAATCACCAGCACCCACATCAGTAAGGTTTTATTTTTCAGCAATTTCAATGCTCCCGATACCTTTTGAGGTGTTTCCATAGGGGGAATTTCTGCCTTTGAAAATAAAAAGCAGGCTGTTAGAGGAATTAAGGTCAGCACCAAGGTTAACATATGCCAGGAACGGTACCCGAAAGCCAACAAAAATACGGTTGCAAATATGACTACACCGACAACACCCCAGGCATAAACAGAATGAAGCTTGCTCATTTCCCTGTCCGGATCCTTTGAAGGAATCCCGGCAATTACCGGGCTGATTAATACCTCGCTAAGCCCTCCCGATGCAGAAAACACTATCGTTCCCAAGGCAAGACCCCAATATGCAGTTTCTCGAGAAATCATAGGCCAAAAAGCATAAATCATAAGGCCTGCTACTGTAAGCATGGGGATCCCTTTTACTGTTTTTTCAATATTAAATTTATGAGAAAAAAAGGAAATGATCAAATCTACTATTAATTGAGTACAAAAATTAATCAGCACCAACAATCCCAAAAGGGAGTAAGAAATTCCGTAGAGCTCCCGAAAGGTCAGAAATAAAATGGGAGAAAGATTTCCCACCACCGACATGGAAATATTGGTCATATAGCATGCATTTTTTGTCTTTTGATAGTGATTCATTTTTTGGTCTCCTTTTTAACAGGTTATTTTGTCATTAGAATTTTTTTAAGCTCCCGTTCCATTCTGTTTGCCATGCAGAAAAACCCCAAATCGTTTGGGTGACCGAAATCCACAAAAATATCATCTCCTGCACCAAGCTCTTTGCTAAACTCAAAGCCGTCTATGAAATAAACATTATTATCTCCCGCCTTTTTGGCTTTTTCATAGGTTTTCCTGACAATTTCCATCCGCTCCAGCTGATTTTGTTTTCCAAGGTAGGAGGGAGCAGGCATAGAAATGCAGAGAATAGGCAACTCAGGTTGGGCTTTTCTGATAATTTGAAACATTTTTTCATGGGTTTGTTCCAGGTAAGTGCAATCGGGTGCATTATAGTCATAATCATACACAAAAATACTCATTTTTTGTTTTGCAATATAGTTGGCAATGGCATCCTCAGCCAAAGCACTTCCCGAAAAACCAAGATTAATATAATCATACTCCAGTCTACGTTGAATCATATTCTGATAAATCATGCCGGGACGGCAAGCACATGCACCTTGAGTAATGGAAGAACCGTAATAAAGAATCGGGGATGCATCAATATAATTTTTACAGGGTTTTACCGACGCATTTTTATCAAGTGCAATATACAACTGCTTCACACCCCCATAAGAGGGCAAATACAGGGTATATTCCCGCATCTGATTTTCTTTGATATAAATTTCCCCGTCATAGCATTCTTCCACATCATAGGGAGGAACAAAGGTAATCACCTTTCTTTGCTCGCCCTTATCTTCAAAATACAAATCAAAACCTGCACTATTGATAAAAGAACCCTTAGAACTCTTTGATGCATGATGAATATGAGCAACAATTCCCACATAATCAGAATCGGTTGCAAATCGGATTCTTCCTCCTGCAGTATGAAAATTCAGGGCTTGTACCCCTTCGCTGACCTCTTTTGCAACCTCATAGGGCAAACGATGAAAACAATCTGTTTCGTCCTGCGGTTTGATCACACCAAATACCCGAAAAGGCTCTTCGCATACATCATAAAGTTTGGCATCTTGGTTGGTCAACCCTGTTTTGATAATAAAATTCCGATCAATTTCTTCAATTTTTTTCATTTAAAATAAATTCTCCTTTGTCAAAGTACGTATCAACATGATGTATTTAAAAGCTCCTTTTTTACCATGACATTGACACATATCACCGTGGTTTTGCGGTAACCACATCAAACACACTTATTTGATACTTGCTCCAGATTGATGACCTCATCCACCAAGCCTTCATAAAATTCCGGCTCGTGGCTGACAAGCAGAACCGTTCCCCGATATTCGGAGATTGCACGTTTCAGCTCCTCCTTCGCCATCACATCAAGGTGATTGGTGGGTTCGTCCAAAACCAAAAGATTGATTTCCTTCAGCATCAATCGGCACAGACGCACCTTTGCATTTTCGCCCCCGGAAAGCACCTTCATCTGGGAGGTAATATGCTCGGTGGTCAGAC
Organism: Clostridia bacterium; assembly: GCA_045540615.1. Taxonomy (GTDB): domain Bacteria; phylum Bacillota; class Clostridia; order HGM11514; family HGM11514; genus SIG438. The sequence continues at coordinate 4,472 of JAZQHN010000008.1, read as the reverse complement.
CGCATCTGGCAAGTGCTGCTCTCACTTCCGCATTGGTCATAGCAGGATATTCATCCCATATTTCTGCAAGTGCGGTTTTATCGCTTGTTACTTCTTCCTGTTCAAAATATCCTTCCTGCACAAATTGGTCACGGCTCACCTCTCCCTCAAAAGGAGGGATGATTCCCAGTAAGGTTTTCATCAAGGTGGATTTTCCGATTCCGTTGGTTCCCTTGATTGCCACCTTTTTATTTCTCTCAATAATCAGATTGATGGGGCTGGTAAGGGGTTCGTCATATCCTAACACCAAATTTTTTGCCTCTATGACATATTTTCCCGTAGTTCTCGCTGATTGAAAAGAAAATGAGGGTTTTATTTTTTCGGGAGTCAAGGTAATTACTTCCATTTTATCAAGCTGACGTTGTCTTGATCTGGCAAGAGTAGCCGTTGCCGCCCTCGCTTTGTTTTTGGCAACAAATTCCTCTAAATTTGCAATTTCTTTTTGCTGTTTTTCGTATGCCTGCCTTACCTGTCTTTTTTTCAGCTCATACATCCGTTCAAAGTCATTGTAATCTCCCGTATAACGGGTAAATACGCAATTTTCAATATGATAAATTACGTTTACAACCTCATTCAGAAAAGGAATATCGTGAGAAACAAGAATAAATGCATTTTCATATTCCTTCAGGAAATTTTTCAGCCACACAATATGTTCTTCATCCAAAAAATTGGTAGGCTCGTCCAAAATCAGAATCATGGGATTTTCAAGTAAAAGCTTTGCTAACAACACCTTAGCTCTTTGTCCTCCCGAAAGCTCGGTTACATCTCTGTCAAGACCGATTTCATGAAGCCCCAGGCCATTGGCACATTCGTTTATTTTGGAATCGATGATGTAATACCCGGAAGAGTCCAGAATATCCTGAATGATTCCCACTTCTTCCATGAGCTTGTCCATCTCGTCATCCGAAACCTCTCCCATTTTTTCATAAATCCCCAACATCTCTTCTTCCAACTCTGTCAGGTGACGAAAGGCATCACGAAGCACATCCCGTATGGATTTTCCTTTTTCCAGAGTGGAATACTGGTCAAGATACCCTGTGGTGACATGCTTGCACCATTCCACTTTTCCTGAATCAGGAGCTAATTTTCCCGTAATAATATTCAGAAAGGTAGACTTTCCCTCTCCGTTGGCACCTACCAATCCGATATGCTCGCCCTTAAGCAAACGGAAGGATGCGTTCTCTAAAATTTCACGGCCTCCAAAACCGTGAGTGACATTTTCTACAGTTAAAATACTCATTCTTTCATCCTTTTCTTTGTTTTGTTGTTTTATATAAATTCATATCGGCTATTTTAAGCTTTGTTTGAAATCATGATAGAAAGACTGTATCATTTAGATGCCAAAGTTTTTAGCATCAGGCTCATTCCAAGTTAATCAGAAAAATTATACATTAACTGAATAATCCTTTTTAAATCCATGTGCCCCATAAATTTGCCACTTCCCTACACCCAATCTTTGCATTATTGCCTTTCGTTCTTCTGCGCAAAGCTCAGGATTGGTATCAACAGATGTCATAAGTATAGGAGCATATTGGTTGTATTCCGCCTGTTCCTGTGTTAATCCATGAACATTAATATAAATATCCCCGGTAATTGCAATATGATTTCGATAGTCAATAAGAACTATTTCTCCAGGAAGATGTCCGCCTTGCCCCTCATATACTTCAAAATGGAGTTCTCCAAAATCGAAAAAACCAATTTGAGTAAGAGGTTCTTTTGGATTTTCCACATCATCCCACAATGTTATAACCTTATCAGGATTTACAGTTTTGTATGAGGTAAGTAATTTGCAAATATTAATATAAGGCTTGTGCAGGGCATTTTCCTCCCTATAACCGTTTTTTCCATTATATTCTTTGTTTAAGCACATTGCGGTTTTATGACTGGCAATAACCTCGTCAAACAGTGGCAATAGTCCGCAATGGTCAACATCGGCATGCGTTATAAGTATTGTTTTTTTAATTTCATCAAATTCAGGTATAATCTCTTTAAATACGCTTAACATTTCTTCTTTATAGCAAGCATAACCGCTGTCTATAAACAAATATTTTCTGTTGCTGTTTATAATGATTGTATTACTTCCGCAAGGAGGTTCTATCAATATTATCTCGGTTTTTTCAGTAATTTTGTGTTTGGTTATACGCGGAGAAAAATTCCTTCCTTTTGAAGCACCAAGCAGTTCTGCAAATTTGCTGATACTGTCAAAGGTGCGATATGGAGACAACCCCTGTTCGTCCAATGTCTGCATAGCAAGATTTACATGTACTAAAAGCTCTTTGCTTATATCGGTAGTTAAACCCATAACCTGAGCCAGGCCCATAACATATGTATTGTAAAAAATACTGTTATCATAAACCTTCTCTGAGCTGTTATACTCTATCATTCGAACTTTGCATATTTTTTCAACTTCCTTCAAAAATTCAGATATTTTTTGCGAATCATCAACATACAAGCCCATCTTAAAATACTGATAATTTGTCCCATTCTCTTGTGAACTTATATATGATATATTAAAGTTAAATTTGTTAATGAGAGTCAAAACATCCGTAACACTACCTGGAACATCCTTCAGACAAAACTCCAATAAAACAATGCTTGTTTTTGAGTTGTTATTTTGAAGATAACCAATCTTTTCAAGTTCACTATCTGCTTTTTTCAGTTGTTCCTCTGTTCCTTCTGCATCTATAAACAGCGTATGAGAATCTACAGCCTTATTGTAACTTACACGAGTAATGTTAATTCCTAATGCCGAAAAGCATTTGCTCGCTTTCAAAAATGCACCAATATGGTTTGGCATTGATGTTATATATGTTTTTTTCATTCATCTTCCTCGCTTTCGCCAAAATTCAACAATCTTTATATAAAGACTGTATAATCTGGATGCCAATATTTTTAACAGAATGACCTTGCTATGATGAGATAAATATTACTATCATAGGAGCCATATCAACCTTATTTTCGCTATAATTAATAGTATGAATCAACTCAAAAGCTAACAACAGCTGTCATTTCATCTCATCCCCATTAGTATTGCATTAAGTTTAGGAAAGAACCGTCTTAGCAACAAACAAAATATATTAATTATTAGTAATGTGCTTGCTATCGTCAGAACAAAATTTATTATAGCAAAATGTGGTGTTTTAGGTAAAATTATATAATATAATTTACTCACTATTGCCGACACATTTACATGCATTGCAAACACTGCAAATGAATGAGAATAAAATTCATACATTCTCATTTTATCAATGAACATATCCATTGAATACCAAAAGAAAAATGCATATAATATATTTAAAATATTATGTATCAAGATTGGTATTTCAAATTGTAAAGAGATGTGAAAATATGTATATATAGTGCAGATTATTACACCTATAACAGAAATCCACTGTATTTTCCCACTCGATTTCATAGAGAATTTCCCCAAAAAATGTTTACCTATAATACCGCCTAAGATATAATACGAAATAGCCTCTTTAGAGTAAAACAACGGCGAAGGAAGTCCGATATCAAATTGTGAAAGAATAAGTATCACTAACGCCACAAAAAAACCAATATATTTGTTTTTTATTATCTTATCAATTATAGGTGTAATTATAACAAAAAAGAATAGTTCAAAAATAAACCAAAATGGTCCATTACAACCATAGTGAAAAATTGCATTTAAAATATTGGAAACTGTTATTTCAAATTTCTCTCTTCCGATAAAATATGAAGAAAAAAAAGTATATGATGTAACAATTTCAAAAAACATCCAAATAACATTCCATATTAAAAAGGGAATTGCGAGTGTTTTGATTCGAGATTTTATTTTATCAAAGTACATTGTTTTGTCATAATTTCTAAAAAACAATACACCTGATATGATAAAAAACAAAACCACAGCATATGAAGTAATTGTTCTCTTAAAAAAAATTTCAAAAAATTTATTTACAACAGAAATAAAACCTCCAGAATTCTTATAATTTGAAATTGAAGAGATGTGTATTAAAAATACAAATACGCTCAACAGGTAAGAAACAATAGTTTTTTTCTTCCAAAAATACTTCATAATATTATTTTCCCCTTTCCACATTTTTCAGTTTGAAATCGCCAAACAACCATATGTTATATATCTTTTTGTTAATTTATTTTCATTATATCGCATGATAAATAAAATCTTATTTTGTATTATCCATTATTTCATTAAGAAAACAGACGCATATATATGCGCAGCTGTTGTGGTTATCCACTACATCAAAGAGGATACATCCGTCTTTGTTTTGATCCCCTGCACTAAGATAACACATTTATTTTTTCGCCAAAATTCAACAATCTTTATATAAAGACTGTATAATCTAGATGCCACAAATTATAAATTTATCTTCTTCTGTGAGTTCCAACAAATCAACAGCTCTTTCAAATATTGCCTTTGCCCTATCTAATGTATT
>JAZQHN010000007.1:0-2575 GCA_045540615.1 Clostridia bacterium | reverse complement strand
CATCGCAATTACAAATATAGGTGGCAAGTTTGTTTCCGTATAAGTCCATCATTTGAATATGGTAAGTAACGGTTCTGTGTTCTTCGTTTATTTCAACGGTTTTTACGTTTAACAAGCTGTCCTCGAACGCAATAACGCCGTCAAAGAGATTATTCTCAACAATACGCTTAAAATCATCCGGGATCTGACCAACCTGAGCAACACCGTCAATGGTCAGGCTTCTGATTTTGGGAGCCTGAGGACTTACGGTAGTATCCACATGAGCAAAATCGTCCAGCCACAAAATCTGGTTAGAGGTATTTTGTTCCTTGGGAATCACACGGAATGCACCAACACGGCTTAATTTCATTTCGGTTTTCGGAATTTTGGCAAACTGTTCTCCATCGATATAAATGGTGAAACCGTCAGGTGCACCTACGGTCAACAATTGATGCCACCCCTTGCTTCTGGGAAGCTCGGTATTTACCGTACCGTGATTCCAGTTATCACCGCTGATAGAATAACATGCACCGCTAAGACCAACGTAAACATTCAATCTCTTGGTCAAGGGACTGTCATTGGTGGTCTGTGTTGCCCAAAGGGTAATACTTGCCTGTTTTTCAGCTGTTCCGTCATCATAGAACCAAAGCTGATTGACAGAGTTTACACTTTGATTCTCTTCTGGCAAATTCATCAGTCTGATATTGGGCCATTGGGCAGCGGTCGTGTTAGTATCATTGCTGCTTTTTACACGATTCAGATTGTTCAACTGCATAGATTGCTTTCCGCTTTTGAACTGTTCTGTTGTCAGCTCCTGTGCATTTTTCCAATCGGCATTATAATAATTTGCGTTACCCTGTAAATCCGACGCACCGGTCAGATTTGCAGAAACCTCACCCATATCAGTTTCATAATCTTCTGATGCTTTTACCGTTCCAACAATCACACCGATAGAATCGGAAATGGTACCGTAGGTTGCGGTAATAAAAGCGAGTCCTTCGCTGTTTGCGGTTACAACACCCTTTTCGGAAACAGAGGCAACATCAGGATTACTGCTCTTGAATGTAACACCCTCAATCAGATCATCTTCCATGCCTCCTGCAATTCCCTTTACAGTCAAAGCAGTTGTTTCTTCCAATTTCAAAACAGTTTTTGCAGTTTTGGATAAGTCAATGGCAGTATAATCCACGCTACCGTCATCATTGGGAAAGGTAACATTGATCACCATGCCCTCTTTTACATTAGGAATGGTTACCTTATTGTCAATCACATCAACCAATTGACCGTCTGCCATCACTCTGGCTCTGTAGCCCTCTTCGGGATTCAAGTTCAAAACCAGACCTTTTTCAACATCCACAGCCAAAGTAGCACCATCAGATACAGCAGCTCCGTCTTCTTTGGTAACAGTACCGTGGTTTCCGATATTCACTGTTACAAATGCTGACTTTTGACGAACATCTACCGTTGCATAGTCGTCAATATAAACCACACCGTTTTCTGTTCCGCCGTTTGCGGTGGTGGGAGTGGTGAAATATGCAGATTTAAACAACTGTTTTTCTACAGTTGCTTTCATTTTACCCTGAATGGTAGCCTGACCGTCAATATAAACATAGGTTCTCAAATAAAGCTGACCTGCATCATCTGTTTCATACCAACTGTTTGCTACCACCTGATGCCAGCCCTTGCTTCTTGCAATAGAAGTGTTGGGAGCTGTGGCATTGGGCAAATCTCCATGGAGACAATGGCTTTTCCAGCAATCATCAGAGGTGTTTCTGTGTCCCCAACCAAGACTCATGTTGTTTCTGGGAGTAGCACCATGACCGTCAATTCCGAAACGACCCAACACAGAATTGGTTCCGTCATCATAAGCCCAGAAGGAAACTGTGGTTACATCCTCAGTAATGGTTCCTTCTTCAATATAAACCTTACTTTCTGCATCTGCCCCTTTTGCAAGCACCTTCAAGCCCTTTGCTCCGGTGCGTTTTGCAGCAGCATCTAAATTGCCCTTGTCGGCAGTAATGCTAAAATTCTTTTCATCCTCAAAATCCAATGCTTTTACGGTTTCACCAACCATAAAAATGATTCGTTTGGATACTTTTCCTGCAGTTGCAGTAATGGTTGCAACCCCTTCTCTAACCGCGGTAACAGTACCATCAGCAGAAACTGTTGCAACATCTTCTTTGTTACTATTAAAGGTAACACCACTTGTCACAGCTTCGCTTGTTCCTTCAGCTGTGGTTCCGGTTACTGCAATTTTGGAGGTTTCTCCGATTGCAAGAACCGTTTTTACTGTCCCTGACAAATCAAGTGCGGTGTAATCCGCTGCTGATACGACTGTTAATGTTCCCAACAGCATCATCAGACAAATTGCCAGAGAAAGTATTCTTTTGCTCAGTTGTTTCATAATTTCGTTCTCCTTTCAGATGTTTTTTATAAGAATCGTGAAACGGAAACTCCGTTTCACGATTACCTATCAATTTTACTGTTGATTTACCGCGTCATTGCTGCCTGCAATTTCCGTTTCAACAATTGTTTCTTCTCCGTCCTTTACCAAGGTTGCAAAACCCTTGAATTCGTAAGAATCAGTATCGTTAAT
>JAZQHN010000006.1:0-3591 GCA_045540615.1 Clostridia bacterium | reverse complement strand
CCATCTGTCTTTTTCCAACTCTTTTAACAATAGATTTTGTTCATCGATCGTTAATACACGCCGTTCTTTTTTTGGAGCTTTTGGTAACTCTGTAGCTTCAGAAACATTGTAGTAGATAAGGCGAGTTTTTAATGCTTGTTTTAAAGCAGAATGCAAAACGGTATGAATAATTTTTACACTTCTTGCAGAAGCACCGTTTTCGTAGATTTGATTATACATCTTCTGAATATGGTATGGTTGTAGTTTTGTTAGAGTGTAATTTCCAAGATGAGGAATTAGATGTACTCTGATCACCATTTCATATTGATCAAAGGTGGTTTTTTTAATATTATTTTTCTTGTAGTCATTTAACCAAATAGTAAGCCAAGTTGATAAACTCGGACTGTTAGATTGATCAATGAAGGTGCCGGTATCAATAGAACGAAGAATTTTTGTTATTTTTTCTGATACCTGTTTTCTCGTTTTGGCATATACATACTGCCGTTTTTGCGTACCATCCGGATTTCGTCCGATTGTTACACAACCTTGCCAGCGTCCATCTTTTCGTTTCGTAATACAGCCTTCGTTATTACCTCTTTTAGCCATGGTAAAAGCCTCCTAATAAAGATTAGTCCTCAGCTGGTAGGGCTGAGGACTGCAGATGTTTTAAACATTAAATTGTTTTCCGGCAGAACTTTGGATCCATTTATTGAAAGCTTCTATCGGAATTATGATTCGTCTGTTGATTTTGATTGCCGGAAAGCCTTCGGAATGAACTAAATTGTACAGATTGTTGGTTCCGATTGGAATCAAGTCTGCCAGTTCTTTCATGGTATAAAAACGTTTATCCATTATGATGTACCTCCTTATAGTTTATTAATATACTGTTATGTCTGTATCAAAATTTATTTTTTATTGTCTTTGATGATGTAATTTTAAAAAATGATTTATATTACAACAGGATAATAATATATAAAAACAGGAGGTAATCCATTATGATGATTACAAATTCTAAAGGCAAAATTGTTTTGCACAGATATAAAAAACAAAAAGATTCTCAATTGACAAGAGAAAGTATACTACATAATAAAAAATATGACGAATTATTGATTACTCTTCCCACAAATGATTACGGGAACGCAAAAAGATTTTTGTTATTTTGTTCTGATTACATTAAATATGATAAGTCAAGAAACCAATGGATGTTTTGGAATGGAAGGTTTTGGAACTCTGATTCTATGGAAGAAATCAGAAAGTTTGCACAAACAGTAATTTGCAGATATGAAATCGCAATTAATGAATGTAAAAAATTGAATATACAGGAAAAAACAACATTACGAACTCATGCACGTAATTCCAATAACCTAGATAAAATAAACAGTATGTTAAAAACAGCAAGAGATTGGAATTATGTGAAGGAACTACAATGTAAACCATATTTGTTGAATGTAAAGAATGGAGTTGTAAATCTAAAAACGAAAGAGCTTTATCCGCATGATTCTAGCTATGGGTGTACCACAATCTGTAATGTTGATTACAATCCAAAGGCTGAGAGTACACGCTTTAAACAGTTTTTGAATGAGGTATTCCAAGGAGAGAAAACTATAATAAAATATGTTCAAACTATGTTTGGTTATGCTATTACAGGAGAACATCAGGAAGAAAAGTTGTTCTTTTTATACGGACAAGGAGCAAATGGAAAAAGCAAATTAGTTGATACCATTTGTTATGTTGCTGGAAACAACGCAGGAAAGTTTCCTATTAACGCCTTAACCAAAAGTGCTTCTTATACCGGAAGACCTACCCCGGAGTTGATTCCGTTACAAGGGAAACGGATAGGATTTTCAAGTGAGTTGCAAGGGGAGGATTGCTTAAATGATTCTACAATTAAGCAACTTACCGGTAATGAATCTGTTTCCATGAGAAGAATGAGAGAAGAGTATGTAAATGCTCCAATCGACTTTACTTTGTTTATTGATACAAATTATATGCCTTATTTCAAACATTATGATTTCGCCATCGAACGACGTGTGGTGATTATCCCATTTTTGAAAACATTTCAAGAAGGGGAACGGGATTTGGAGTTATCGCAAAAATTAAAGGCAGATAAGGAATATGTGTTAACATGGTTGGTTAAAGGCGCAAACCGATATTATCAGGAGGGATTAAAAGAACCGGAGCAAATTACCGCATGTAAGTTTGAGTTTAAACGAAGCTGTGATTCTGTAGGTTGTTTTATTGAAGATGTTATTTTACATAGTCTCGGAGAAAAGGTGCAATCTTCAGTGTTATATGAATATTATAAGGATTATTGTTATGCTCACGAGTTTAAAGAGTTAGGGACTAAAGAATTTTCACAAGAAATGGTAAAGCGGAATTTGAGACGGAAATCCTATAATAAGGGCAATTATTTTATTGATATTACAATAAAATAAAGTAATTGACCCTCCACAAGTTCCACCTTTTTTAGAAAGTGGAGCTTGTGGAAGATACTTATATTAAGATTTAACAGAATGTAGTTTGCTTAGAAAAAATACCTAATAACATGATTTTCAAAAACGAATGTTTCTGAGAAGTTTTGAAAACAGCCGAATCCCGTTTGGAAATAGCTGCTTTTTTCTCTCAAAACTTCTCTCAAAATCTATCTACCAAAAAGCTACCTTTTTTGAGAAAGATACCGGTACAGAGTGGCAGAAGAGACGCCTGTTAATTGGGTAATTTCCTTTACAGAACAACTTTTTGACCGATAGAGCTTCACCGCTTGCTCTATTTGTTTGCTGTCCGTTTTGGGTCTGCCGCCAAACCGCCCTCTTGCTCTGCTAGCTTTTAATCCCTCACAGGTTCTTTGCACTGTCAGGTCCCGTTCGAATTGACAAATTGCCGAAAGCACCGTGACCAATAATTTTCCTGTGGGGGATGAGGTATCAATGTTTTCTTTTAAAGATACCAGTTTAACCTTCTTCTTTTCCAATTCGTCTAGAATGTTCAAAAGGTCTCTGGTACTTCTGCTTACTCTGGATAAGGATTCCACCACAAGTTCGTCCCCCTCCCGGAGTAATAACCTGACCTTGTCAAACTCGGGTCGATTGGCTTTGGTTCCCGTGTACTTTTCCTGAAACAGTTGGTCATATCCGTATTGGGTCAGCATATCAATCTGTCTGTCCAATAGCTGGTCGTTTGTACTGACCCTGGCGTATGCAATAATCATTTTATCGTCCTTTCTATCTGTATTTTTGTAATCGGTAATGGTACTGATGTTGGGAGCAGGAAAATAGGCAGTTGGTGTTTCTGTGTCGTTTGACACAGAGGTCATATTTACGGGTATCGTCAATCTCAAATCTATGAAAAAACCGATTGCATTTGTTTTTTAGCACATCCCCTTCCCAAAACAGGCAGGTCGCACAGACCTTTGATTGTTTTTCCTGTCCCTTGATTCCTAAAAACAGTTGTCTCATTGTTACTCCTTTCTGCTGTTGGCATAAATTTCTACCAACACGTCCAAAATCGCCACAAGAATAGTTCTTACGTATTTGAGATTCATTACACCTCTAATGCATCGTTATAAATAAAATCCTCAATTTCATCGTAGGAAAATCCTTCCTTTATCAGCAT
>JAZQHN010000005.1:0-9346 GCA_045540615.1 Clostridia bacterium | reverse complement strand
CCAAAGAAACAAGAGTACATAAAGTTGTACTCTTGTTTTTTATTGCATTAAAGGGGAATCGAACCCTGAGAGGGCATGAACTGCTTGAAAAAAATTTACAAGAAAAAATAGACTGAATCAATTTGATTCAGTCTACAAGATAAAATAAAAAAAGGAGGGAAAATGAAAAAACTTTTAACAATGTTACAAGTTAATTATACCACCCTTTTCTTAAAATTGCAATACATTTTTTTGACGAATGTAACAAAAAGATATGAGTTTTTTTGTTCAATATAAACAAATTCAATCGCGTTTTAAAAATAATAGAGGAATGAGAGCACAACCCATATGAAGAATGTGCCATATACGGAAGGAAAGAACCCAATCTGTTTCTACCGTCAGAATTTTTTGATGAAATTCAGGGAGAATTTGAATTTTGGTATGCTCTACTCCGATAAAATGTTGTAATAAGGCGTAGAGGTCATATACAATTCCGGAAACGGTTCCGTAAATCAGCGCAGTTGCGGCAGCATCCTCGAATCCACCCAAATAATAGAATTCCAATTGTTCAATCCGCAATCGTTTTGATCCTCGTTTGAGAGCTTTTTTAAAATACCGCTTGCTTTTTTGATAAAAAGAATGAAATTGTTTGATTTGCTGTATGAAGCCATCTGAATTTTGTTCTTTTTTTTCTTTTTTCGGAGCTTTCTTTTTTTGTTTAAGCAATACTCCCCATACTTTGACGCGTACGAAGGAGGCTTGGTTGCGGTACCCTAAATTGATTTCAACTTTAGTGAATAGTAATAACAGTAACAGTAATAACAATACTCCTACAATCAGAGATAATGCCATTTCCTTCACTCCTATGCTTGTTCCTGTTTCATTTGCTCTAAAGTAAGCTGTTCCATTCCTGCCAGTAAATCTGTTCCGGGTAATTCTTCTAAAGAGCTCAATCCGAAGCAACGTAAAAATTCTTGAGTTGTGCCATATAAAATAGGTTTTCCGGGGGAAGGATGACGACCTCGTTCTTCAATCAAATCACGGGATAACAGCTTATTAATAACTCCTGAGCAATCTACCCCTCTGACTTGTTCGATTACTGATTTGATAACAGGTTGATGGTAGGCAACGATAGATAGTACCTCCAATGCCGCACGGGACAAATCAGGAGATTTTGCGGGGTTTAATAAAATTTGAATGGATTCAAAATGTTCTGAACGGGTACAAATCTGATAACTGTCCTCCAGTTTGATAATCCGAAGACCACCGTGTTTGTAATTATATCGACTCATAAAGCCGTCCAGAAGCTCTTGCATTTTTAAAGAATCTTCTTCTAATGCTACGGCAAACCGCTGAACAGAAACAGGGGCACCTGCAGCAAACAGCATTGCCTCCAGCATAGAATCAAGCTCTTGCTGTTCCATGTGTTCCATGAGATGTTCCTCCTTTTAATCCGATTTGTACTTCTCCGTCTGTGTAAACGGTAATCATTCCGCCCTTGAGCATTTCTAAAATGCCTAAAAACATAGCTACTACATGAGCTTTGGAAGGCAAGGAACGAAAAAGCCAACGAAAGGGACAATGCTTCTTTTCCCTCAGAATATCATTCAATTGGGCAATTTTAGATTGGACAGAAACCTTTTCCCGTCCTACAATTTCTCCGAATGCACGGTGTGGGATGAATTCTTCTTCTTTGCGGTTTTTAAGCAATTCCTGAAAAATTTCAAATAAATCCTGAACAGTAATACCCTCAAGATTATTTTCGATTTTTCCTTTCGGTAATAAGTCAGGTTGTTTGCAAACCATATGTTTTCCGATTGGTTCCCGCTCTTTCAGATAGGCGCTTGCTGCCTTATACTTGGCATATTCTAACAGCTTTTCTACCAATTCTGTTCTTGGATCTTCTTCCTCCTCTACCATGGGATTGACAGGGAGGAGCATTCGTGATTTGATGTATAAAAGCTGTGCTGCCATGGCAACAAATTCGCTGGTAATTTCTAAATTCAATTCCTTCATTTTTTCAAGATATTCCATATACTGTCTGGAAATTTCTGCAATGGGAATATCGTAAATGCTGACCTTGTTTTGCTGAATCAGAAACAGCAGCAAATCCAAGGGGCCTTCAAATACTTCCAAACTATAGGATAATTGTTGGTTCATCCTGCCAACCTCGCAATCCATAAAAGAATAGGGTTTATGATATGTAACATCCCTGTCAACAGATTGCTTACACCTCGGCTTAACAATCCGTCAAAGGTATTATTCAGATAAATCAATAAAATTAAAATGAGAAAACCATAACGTTCATACCGAAGTACAAAACGATATGCTTTTTCGGGCAATAAAGCAAATACTACTTTTGAGCCGTCTAAGGGCGGGATGGGGATACAATTAAATACCGCCAAGCCAAGGTTCATATAAATCATGGTCAGTACAAAGCTAAATACCAGCTCGTTAACAGGTACAAAGATTTGAAAAATTCCGTAAATCAATAATACCAAAAAAGCCAAAAGAATATTTGAAATAGGCCCTGCAATGCTGACCAGTACGGTTCCCAAACGAAAATTTTTATAATAATTGGGATTAATAGGAACAGGCTTTGCCCAACCAAAACGGAAAAGCAACATACAGAGGGCACCCATCCAATCCAGATGACGGAGAGGATTAAAAGACAATCTTCCTGCCCGTTTTGCCGTAAGGTCTCCCAACCACATGGAAACAAGCCCATGACTGCATTCATGAACGGTCATACAAACAAAAACAGCAATGACCGAAAATAAAAGTTCTAAGATTGTTTCAAGCACAAATTTCACCTCTTAAATATCGTTACGAAGGATGTCTTCATAGCTTTCACGGCGGACAATCAAACGGGAGGTTCCCTTCTTTACCGAAATTACAGCAGGTCTGGGGATGCGGTTATAGTTACTTGCCATGGAATAGTGGTAGGCACCTGTGGAGAGAACTGCTAAAATATCTCCTGTCTCTGCTTTCTGAAGCTTAATTTCTTCTCCCAGTAAATCACCTGATTCACAACAGCGTCCTGCAACAGTTACGGTAGTGGTTTTTTCTTCCTTTGCTTTGTTTGCAATCAACATTTCGTATTCTGCCTGATATAGAATGTAACGGGGATTATCTCCCATACCGCCATCTACTGAAACAAAGGTTCTGACACCGGGAATTTCCTTTACAGAGCCTACGGTATATAAAGTGACACCCGCTTCTCCCACGATAGAACGACCGGGTTCCATCAGGATAAAGGGCAAGGGAATGTTCCGTTCTTCTGCAATTTGTTTCATTGCTTGAGAAATTCGTTTCATATATTCATTATAGGCAATGGGTTGATCCTCTTGGGTATAACGAATGCCAAAACCACCGCCTAAATTTAGTTTTTCTAATGTGATTCCTAACGTGTCCCGTACCTGAACGACAAAATCCATCATTCGTTCTGCTGCCAAAAGGAAGGGTTTTTCGTCGAAGATTTGAGAACCGATATGACAGTGAACACCTACCAGCTTTAAATTCGGTTGCTCGGATGCAATTTTGGCAAATTCCAAAGAATCTCCGTTTTCTAATACGGTACCGAATTTACAGTCAACATGCCCTGTTTGAACAAAGCTGTGAGTATGTGCATCAATTCCCGGCTTGATTCGAAATAAAATTGGTTGTTTTACTCCTAAGCTGCCGGCAATGGAATTGAGCAGAAAAAGTTCTTCCCGACTATCTGCCACGATATATCCTACACCTGCTTTGATTGCCATTTCTAATTCCTCAGGTGTTTTGTTGTTCCCGTGAAAATAAATTTTATCTGCTGGAAAATCTACAGAAAGAGCAGTATATAACTCTCCGCCTGAAACAACATCAATTCCCAATCCTTCCTGCATGACAATTCGATACATTTCCTTTACAGAAAATGCTTTGCTGGCATACAGCACCATACCGTTTCCACCGTAAAATTCTTCCATAGAGTTGCGGTACAGACGGCAATTATTGCGGATGGTTTCTTCATCCATAATATAAAGAGGGGTACCGTATTCCTTTGCAAGCTGTACGGTGTCACATCCGCTTATTTCCAAGTGACCTTGTTTGTTTACTATAAATGCATCATTCTGGTACACCAAATTCACTCCTCATTACAAATTCCTTTCCTTTTATCATATCATAATTTTAACTGTTTTGCAAGAGGGATTTTGACCAACATATTTCTTATCAGATCCCTCTGCCTTATGAATCCTGTGCAAATTACGGAATATGTTCTAATTTTATACCGATTTGCATATATTATACAAGCTTAAATTTTAAAAAGAAAGGCGATACAGAAATGAAAAAAGAAATGGTAGCAATGATTTTGGCAGGAGGACAAGGAAGTCGGTTGGGAGCACTTACCTCCCATGCAGCAAAGCCTGCCGTTTCCTTTGGCGGAAAATATAAAATGATTGATTTTGTGTTGAGTAACTGTACCAATTCAGGAGTGGATACGGTAGGTGTGTTGACCCAGTATAAGCCTCTTGATTTGAATGCTCATATCGGAAATGGTGCCCCCTGGGATTTGGATGTGCGGAGAGGAGGAATCAGCCTGTTGCCTCCTTATATGAGAAAAACCTCTGCTCAATGGTATCGGGGGACCGCCAATGCGGTATATCAGAATTTGGAATATTTGGAGCAGTATGAACCTGAATATGTATTAATTTTATCCGGTGACCATATTTATAAAATGGATTACGGTGCAATGCTGATGCACCATAAGAAAAAAGGGGCAGAACTGACCGTAGCGGTAATTGATGTTCCAAAAGAGGAGGCAAAGAGGTTTGGAATTTTAAACATTAATGGAGACAGGAGAATTTTGGATTTTGAAGAGAAACCAAGACATCCCAAAAGCACGCTTGCTTCCATGGGAATCTATATTTTTAATTATGATGTGTTAAAACGGGTGTTGCGGGAGGATGAAGAAAAGGAAAAAAGTGCTCATGATTTCGGAAAAAATATTATTCCGTCTATGTTGGAAACGGGAATGGCACTTTATGCATATCCCTTTGCAGGGTATTGGAAAGACATCGGAACTCCTCAAAGCATTTGGCAGGCAAATATGGACTTATTGTCTCCCGAGAATCCCTTAGAGCTGTATGGTAATGATTGGCAGATTTATACCCGTCCCAATGATTTGCCTCCTCATTACATTTCTTATGATGCAAAGGTGGAACAGTCTATCATATCTCAGGGATGTAATGTTTGCGGAACTGTGCGAAGGTGTGTATTATTTCCGGGAGTTACGGTTGAAAAGGATGCGATAGTTGAGGATTCGGTAGTAATGTCAGATTGTGTGATTTCTTCTTTTTCTCATGTAAAGAAAGCAATTGTATGCGAGCAAATTAAGATTCAACCGGGAATTTGTGTTGGGAATGGGACGGAAGTGGAAATCATCAGCGGTGAACCGAAAATACTGCAACAATCTGTTGTAGCGGGGTAAAGGAGAAATTTATGAAGCATAATATTATGGCAATTTTAAATTTGGAAGAAAATGAACAGGAAATCAGAAGTTTGACAGCTTTTCGTCCCATTGCTACCATTCCTGTTGCAGGGCGGTATCGGGTGATTGATTTTATGTTATCCAATCTGGTGAACGGTGGAATTCGTCAGATCGGAATTTTTTCGAAGAAAAGCACCCGTTCTCTGGCAGATCATATTAGCGGAGGAAAACCCTGGGATTTGAATTTAAAACATAGCGGTTTGTTTTTATTTGATCATACTTTGCTGGGATATCATAATTATGATGCAAAAATATTTGGAAATAACATGGAGTTTTTGAGAAAGAGCGATGCAGATTATGTGGTAATTTCTTCTTCCTACATGATTTGTAATCTGGATTTGCAACAGGTGGTAAGGGCTCATTACGATTCGGGGAATGAGATTACTCTTTTATATCATCCCACCTGTCATGCATACCGCGAATTTTTAAATTGTGATACCCTGCAGTTAGATCAAAGAGGAATTGTTACAGGTCACAGTAAAAATATTGGTACGGACAGCAATGCGAACATCTGCATGGAGGTGTTTGTCATGAGAAAGGAAATTTTGGTACAGCTGATCTATCAGGCGGTTAGAAAAGGAGAAACGGGTTCATTTTTTCAATTTTTAATGGGAGTCCTTTCTGATTTTCGTACGGGTGGTTTTTGCTATGAAGGATATGTTTCCTGTATTCGTTCCATTTCTTCTTATTATCAAACCAATATGGAACTGTTGGAAGAAGGGATAAGAAAGGAGTTGTTTTGCGATAAAAGACCTATTTATACCAAAATCAAAGATGCACCGCCAACATTGTATAACAAAGAAAGTTTTGTAACCAATAGCTTGATCGCAGATGGTTGTTTGCTGTCCGGGAGAATCTGTCGTAGCGTTTTATTTCGTTTTGTCACCGTTTCACCTCATGCGTCGGTGGAGAACAGTATTTTGATGCAGGGTGCAGTAGTTCATGAAGGTGCAAAACTAAATCACGTTATTGTGGAAAAGGGGGCGGTTATCCGTCCGGGTACGGTAATTTCCGGCACTCCTGATTTTCCTGCAGTTATTGAACGAAAATCCGATTCCGGTATCATTCAAGCAATTTAAAAACATACCTGAAAAATTTGACTTTTTGAAAAAAATGTGGTATACTGAAACGGAAGGGAGGCGGAATGCCTTGATTTCTAATTCGGAACAGGAAACCTTGCAAATCGGTGAGGAATTTTCCAAGCGGTTGAAGGAGAACGATATTGTGTGTCTTCACGGAGAACCGGGAGTGGGAAAAAGTGTGTTTGTCCGCGGTGTTGCGAAGGGGTTTGGAATAGATGAATATATTACCAGTCCCACCTTTACTCTGGTCAATGAATATCACGGCGGAAAGCTTTCCTTATATCACTTTGATATGTATCGCTTAGGCGGTGGAATTGACGCGGAGGACGCAGGCTTGGATGAATATTTTGATGCGGGTGGCGTTTGTATGATAGAGTGGCCTGAAAATATTTCAGATATTTTGCCCGGTCAGGTATATCATGTGACCATTTCACGAGATTTATCTCAAGGGGAGGATTACCGCAGAATCACGATGGAGGAATGAGCTTATGAAAATACTGGCAGTAGATACCACCACGACTATGTTGACGGCGGCGGTCTGTGAGGATGACAGAGTGTTAGGGGAAATTTCTCTTAATAATCAAAAAGCTCATTCTCAGAAGCTGATGCCTCTTGTGGAACAGCTTTTGCGGGAAACGGGAACAAAAATAGAGGAAATCGACTTATTTGCGGCGGCAAACGGACCCGGTTCTTTTACCGGAATCCGAATCGGACTTGCCTGCGTGAAGGGATTGTCACAGGTTACGGGAAAACCGGTTGTTCCAATCAATACTTTGGAGGGTCTCAGCTATAACTTGCTGGGAGAAACACGTTCTGTATTTGTGTTGTTAGACGGCGGACGACGAAGAGTTTATGCTGCTGAATATCGGTTTGAACAAGAAAAAATGGTTTGTGTCAAAGAGCCTTTTGCTGCAACAGTGGAAGAAATTGCTCAATTACTTTTGGGCAGAGAAGTGTTGCTGGCAGGAAACGGAGGGGTTCTTTATTCAGAGGAATTGAATCAACCCTGTGTAATAGGAAGACGGAGTATGCCTATGGCATCTTCTGTTGCAATGGCGGCACGGTTTTCAACAAGCCTTTCGCCGGAAGAAATCAATGCAGTATATATTAGTAAACCTCAGGCTCAGCGTGAGCTTGAACAAAGATTAAAAGAACAGGAGAGAAACAAATGAAAATTGCAATCGGTTGTGACCATGCAGGTGTTAAATTCAAGGAGCAAATTAAGGAGTATGTCAAAAGCTTAGGCCATGAAGTAGATGATTTCGGTGCTTATACGACTGACAGAGTGGATTATCCTGATATTGCCAAATTGGTTTGTGACGGTGTTCTGACAGGAGGTTGTGATAAAGGAATCTTAATTTGCGGAACCGGAATCGGAATGAGCATGGCAGCAAATAAAATCAAAGGAATCCGTGCGGCTCTTTGTTCGGATACTTATTCTGCCCGTATGACCCGAGAACATAATGATGCCAATGTGATGGCAATGGGAGCAAGAGTAATTGGAATTGATTTGGCATGTGATATTGTAACTGCATTTTTGACAGCAGAATATGCAGGGGGACGACATGCTGTCAGAGTGGAAAAAATGATGTCGTTTGAGAAACTGTAAGGAGAAGGAAAAATGAGAGATATTGTAAGACCAATCATTATGCGGTTTCCCGGTGGAAAAGAAAAAGCAGTAACGTTAAGTTATGATGATGGTGTAAAAACGGATAAGCGACTCATTCGGATTATGAATGACCATGGTTTGAAGGGAACCTTTAATATCAGCGGAGATTTGTTTTCTCCTGAAGGAACGGATGATTCCAATCCTACTTTAAGAATGACCTATTCTGAAGCAAAACAGGTATTTGCAGAATCGGGGCAAGAGGTTGCTCTTCACGGATTGCATCATGGCTTTTTTCATTATATGTCAAAGTCGGTTGCGAATTACGAGGTGTGCGAAGATCGAAGAATTTTAGAGGAAATGACAGGGGAAATTGTGCGGGGAATGGCATATCCTTTTGGTTCTTATAACGATGCCTTTTTGGATGTGTTGAGAATTAACGATGTTGTTTATTCAAGAACCACCCGTGCTCATTTCGGATTTCATTTGCCTGAGGAATTTCTGACCTGGCATCCTACCTGTCATCACAAATATGATAAGCTGGAAGAATTGACCGACCAATTTTTAGAGGAAAAGACAAGATACGGAAAACGGGACCCAATGCTCTTTTATCTATGGGGGCATTCTTATGAGTTTGAAACGGATCAAAATTGGGAAATTATTGAACGGTTTGCTGAAAAAATGGGCAATCGTGAGGAAATTTGGTATGCCACCAATATGGAAATTTATCAGTATGTAAAGGCATATGAACAATTGGAATACAATGTACAGCAAACAAAAGTATATAATCCGACTGCTCTTGATTTGTGGATTGAATTCCCTGAGTGGAAAGAAGAAAGTGTTCCTGCCATTTGCATTCCTGCAGGAAAAACAATCACCTTGAAAGGAGAATAAAAATGATTATTGATAATATAAAATACAGCAAACAATACGAAGTGCTTTCTGAAGATTTTAAAACAATTTTTGATTTTATCCGTGGATTGACTCCCGATGCTCCTTTGGGAAAACGGATATTTGAAGAAGGAAGACTCTGGGTGGACGTATATGAAGCTCCTGCCAGAGAAGAAATCCCCGAATATGAGGTTCATAAAGAGTATATTGATATTCATTATATTTTGTCCGGAAAAGAAGAATTCGGGTATGCTAATAAGGAAC
>JAZQHN010000004.1:0-16315 GCA_045540615.1 Clostridia bacterium | reverse complement strand
CTTCCCAAAGAGTTGGCGTTGATAATATCTTCCCAAGTATTAAGAATGTGAGCAAACCAAAGTGATTGAATCGCTTCGTGAAAATTGGTTGCAGGATATTTTGGAACGGTACTGCACACCTTAATTATTTGTTCCAAATCCTCATCGTTATATTCTTCATTCCCCAGGAGTTCTTTTGCTTTTTGGACATATTTTTCTCCCATTTTGCAGGCAGAACGACAAATTTCCTTGGTTCCTTCATAGAGAGAATTGGTCCCGTTTTTCTGCTCCCACACTTCAATTTCTTTTAAAATTCCGGAAAACCCGAGCTTTAATACTTTTTCATAGTTTAACACTGTGTGGTTGGCATCAATACACCGTCCGATTGCCGCCCATTCTTTTTGACTGTCCGTTTGCTGTTGCGTTAAAGGACAGGAATACTCACCCCGAAAATGAAAATCAACAGGATGGACATATGTTCCGTTTATTTCAAAAAATCGGGTTTGTTCATCGTCTGAAATTCCGCATAGGCGAAGTTTCTCTCTGCCTTCTTCCGTATCCTCAATAGGATCCCACCATCCGATTTCACCGAAATTAAATCCTGTAACCAGTTCATGAGGAGCAATAAAGGGCGTGAACCGCTCCAACAAATAAGAAAGACCTGCAGAAAGGGAACGCATATTATCCATTCCCGCTTCCTTTGCTTCAGCAATTCCAAGCTGTCCGTAGACATTTCTCTGATAATGATATTGCGCTTCGTAGCTTCTCTGATTCATCACTTCTTCTTTTAATATGGTACAGCGGTCTGTTAATGCCATCATGGTTGACTTTCTCCTTTCATAATACAACTGACTTTCCTTTTTCTTCTTTTTATATTCCCTAGGCAAACATCCGTATTCGGTCAAAAATGCTTGATTAAATCCATGAACGGAATCGTAGCCATATTCATAAGCCACATCTATCGCCTTTTTTCCGTCTAACAGATCAAGGGCGGCAAGCTGCATCCGATAATGACGAATATATTCTGTAACACTGCTTCCCGTATATTGACGGAATTTTACACAAAAATGCCATTTGGAATAATGGCTCTGTTCTGCCAGCTCCGAAATGGATAGCTTTTGATCAATATGATCATGAATATACTTTAAAATTTGATACATCCCGTCACCTGCCTTTGCACTTATTATAGCAGTAATTTTTTTAAAAAACAATACCAAATGTGCGATTTGCAAAAAAGAACCGCATCAATCGCGGTTCTTTCTTAGATTTATTTGAAATCGACATCGTAAGTCAGCACGCCTTTTGCAGGATAATTTCCTGCCAGTACTTCAATGGCAGTGTCAACGCTTTCTTTGGAAAGACCGCCAATGATAATTCTTGGAATATGAGGCAGATTTTCCAATGCATAAGGAGTTCCGAAATGTACAATGGTAGAAATCTGATTGGTAATCTGCATGGCTTCTATCACAGAAACTGTCCGTTCCGTAAAGATTTCTCTTCCCACATAAGCCAAAGAATCCATAAAGGTAATCCAGACCACATCATCGTATCCCTTTAAAGCAGAAAACAAATGACAGTTCTGTGAAGGTGTGGGGAACTGATCAATGGCACGAACCGCAGAGTTCGGGAACAACTCCTCCAGACGTTTCATCACCTGATTCGGTTGATACCATACATTAGAAAAGGTCGCCACAGCTACTTTTCCCTGATCGTTCAATTCTGTTCCGTTGGGAACCATAACCACAAACAAATGCTTTCCGTCACGGGAAAGTTCTGTTGTCAAACCTTCGTCTGTCCGTGCATAAACAGAATCTTTATTGATTCTGGAAAATTTCTCTTTATCTTCTTTGGTAATCACTTCGGTACACGGAAGCAAAGTGGTTTTATGCTGTGCTTCCAGTACACGGCGAACCGCTTCATCCAAACGGTCATCGGGAATCAATCCCTGGTAATAAGTTTCACACATTGCCCGATAAGAAAATTCATTTTTTTCCCAAACAAGTGCCAGATCGTTTCCGTTGGCAATGGCAAGGCCTTTGGAGGTGGTATCTCCGAACTTTGCCTTAATTCCCATCATCTCCAAAGCATCCGTAACTGCAAATCCGTCAAATCCCTGTTCCCGAATGATACCAATCACCTTTTCGGAAAGGCTTGCAGGAAAATCAGGGTCGATATTAGGCAAACGGCAATGGGAAGTCATAATTCCGTCCAGCAAATTCTCTTTCATCAATTCCATGTAAGGATATAAATTGTAATCTAACAATTCCTCTACCGTGCTTTCTGAACAAGACTCTGCCATATGAGAATCAATCAATTTTTTGGACTCTGCACCGGGATAATGCTTTCCTACTGTCAGTACACCGCCGTCATGCATCCCCCTTGCTTCTGATTTGGCAAGGCGTGCTACTTCATATTTATCTCCACCCATAGAGCGAACATTTCCTCCGCAAATCGATTCTCCTCTGCACATATCCAAAACCGGATTACAAACTACATTATAGCCCAACTCACGGGCTCTGACACCCACTACTTTACCAAACGTATAAGCTAGTTCGTCGCTTCCGGTACAACCTAATGCATTATGTCTGCCGATGGAATACCCACCGATTCCGGCTTCCGCATCAGTCATAATCAAAATAGGATAATCTGCTGTTTCCTTAATCAATTTCATAGTTTTTTCAAAATCAGGCATATTGGGTCTGATCCAAACCGCTCCCAAAGAATGATTCCGAATCATTTCCAAGGCGTATTCCAATTCTTCATCATAATCGTAATCAGCACATTTTAATCCACCCATGACAAGAAATCCTACCATGGTCATCCCGATTTTTTGCTCAACAGACAATTCTTCCAGTTTTAATTCTTTCATTGTTCCCTTCCCCCCTTGTACTGCAATTTTCTTCATTATATCATATTAAAAATAAAAAGTAAAGCAATAATTAGTTGAATTCCGTTTTTTATTAGTTGAATTCCGTTTTTTATTGTAGAATCAACTTCCTTTCTGTAGAAAATAAATTTTTTGTTACCGTTCCATTTCTTTTTTGAATTTTCCGGGTGAAACTCCCTCAAATGTGCGAAATTGCTCAATAAAATAACTGGTAGAGGAAAATCCGGTATCAAGAGCGATTTCGGTGATAGATTTATCAGTTGAAATTAAAAGCTTCTTTGCTTGTGTAATCCGTACATAATTCAAATATTTCACAAAATTATATCCGGTTGCTGAGCGAATTAAAGCGGAAAAATGACTGTAACTGATAAAAAATTGTTTTGCCACTTCGGTTCCCTGTAATTTTTGGTCATAATTTTTCCACACGTAATCCAGAATATTACTCAGTTTTTTTGCCTGTTTTCCTATAGGCAAGCTTTTTTCTGCCCTCCATTGTCGCAATACCCATAAAAGTAATCGTTCTGCCAGAATTTTTAATGCAATTTCGTAGCCGTAAGCCTTTTGTTCAAACTCACGGCAAATTTCTTCAAAGATAACGGAAATTTGCCCCTGTATTAGTTCCGGAGCAAAAAAACGGGTACGGTATTGAGTTCCTCCCACATGAAAAGGAAGCAAATAGTTCAATTCTGATGTTGCTCCGGCTACGGAATACATCATATTTGTGTCCACCTTTACCACACTGTAACAACTTCCTTTCTCTCCAAAAGAAGTGACCTGATGCACCGTATTAGGGGGAATGACAATTAATTCACCTTCTGAAAAATCCGAAACAATACCGTTCAGCTCCACCTGATGCCGTCCCTTGTGGCAATAAAGAAATTCAAGATATTCCTGGGTATGGCGATAGGCACAAATCCCTCTTTTTTCCGTATTCTGCCTATCATAAGAAAAAGGCAAACCATTTTCCTCTTTTTGATTAGGTTCTAAAAAATATTCCTGTATCATCTTTTTTCTCCAAATCATTGATTTGTTATACTTTTAAGTATGTTTATTATATCATAGTTTTCCGAATTTTGCTATACTTATCGTGAAAAAATTTTTTTCTTGAGGTGAGAAATATGTTAAAAATCGGAATAATCGGATGTGGCGGTATTGCAAACGGTAAACATTTGCCTTCTCTGTCCAAATTGAAAAATGTTGAACTTGTTGCATTTTGCGATATCGTTGAGGAACGTGCAAAAGAAGCTGCTGAAAAATATGGAACCCCTGATGCAAAGGTTTATACTGACTATCAGGAACTGCTGAAAGATTCTTCGATTGATGTGGTTCACGTTTTAACTCCCAACCGCTCCCACGCGGAAATCTCTATTGCGTCTTTGGAAGCAGGAAAGCATGTTATGTGTGAAAAGCCTATGGCAAAAACTGCAGCAGAAGCAGAAAAAATGGTTGAAGCAGCAAAAAAATCGGGTAAAAAACTGACCATTGGATATCAAGCCCGTCATTCTGTAGCATCCCGTTATCTGAAACAAGCAATTGATGCAGGGCAGCTTGGAGAAATTTATTATGCTCATGCAAAAGCTCTTCGTCGTCGCGGTACTCCTACCTGGGGTGTATTTTTGAATGAATATGAACAGGGTGGCGGTCCCTTGATTGATATCGGAACCCATTCTCTGGATTTGACCCTTTATCTCATGAACAACTATAAACCCAGAATGGTTGTTGGTACTACTTATAAAAAGCTGACCAATCCTAATTGCGGAAACCCTTGGGGTCCTTGGGATGAAAAGCAGAATACTGTTGAAGATTCCGCTTTCGGTTTTATTGTTATGGAAGATGGCGCAACCATTCAATTGGGTGCAAGCTGGGCATTGAATATCGAGCATGAAGATGCTCCCACATCTGTTCTTTGCGGAACCAAAGCAGGCGCATATATTAATAACAACAATTTAAAATTAAATAAAGACGAATTTGGCCGTTTGGTAGACATCGTTCCTGATACCAAGCCCGGTGGTGTTGCATTCTTTGACGGTGTGGAAGAAACACCTGCCGCTACGGAAGCTGCTTCCTGGATTCAGAGTATTATTGATGATACTGACCCCGTTGTTCTTCCCGAACAGGCATGTGTAGTATCTCAGATTTTAGAAGCGATTTACCGTTCTGCAAAAACCGGAAAACCGGTTTACTTTGCCGAAGGGAAGATGTTAGATGATTAAGGTTGGATTAATCGGCGGGTGGCATGTTCACGCAAAAGGGTACGGTCAAATGATTTTGAACCACCCCCAATGTACCCTTTGTGGTGTTTGGGACGATGATGCAACACGGGGAAAGGAATTAGCTGAACAATTAAACTGCGATTTTTATTCCGATGCAGATGAGCTGATTGCTCTTTCTGACGGGGTGATTATCACAAGTGCCACTAATCAACATCCTGCACTTATTTCCAAAGCTGCAAAACAAAAAAAAGACATTTTCACAGAAAAAGTCCTTGCCATTACCCTTAAAGAAGCACAACAGTTAAAGCAAGTGATTGAAGAAAACAACATTCATTTTACCATTTCCTATCCTTTTCAAGCAGGAGCAGGAAACAGAGCAATCAAAAAAGCAGTGGAAGAAGAAGTATTGGGAACCATTACGCATTTGAGAATCCGCAACGCCCATGGAGGCAGTATTGCAGATTGGCTGCCTGCTCATTTTTATGAAAAGGAAGCCTGCGGCGGTGGGGCGATGATGGATTTGGGTGCTCATCCCATGTACCTGATTCAATGGCTGTTAGGAATGCCTAAAACCATTACATCGGCATTTACCAACATCACAGACCGTACGGTGGAAGATAATGCAGTTTGCCTGATGACCTTTGAAAACGGCGCAATTGCCATTTCCGAAACCTCCTTTGTTTCCCCCCATTCTCCCTACAGTCTGGAAATCAGCGGAACAAAAGGATTTTTACGTGTCAAGGATACGGTTGCATCCGGCATCATTGAAGGTGCAGAAAAAACTATTGAGGCAGAAGAGGAAATCCATCCGATGGAATACTGGATTCAAAGCATCATCAATCATACAGAAAATAACCGTTACGGAATTGAGGAAGCCGTTCGCCTTTCTGCAATCATGGAAGGAGCTTA
The DNA here is from genome assembly GCA_045540615.1 of Clostridia bacterium. Taxonomy (GTDB): domain Bacteria; phylum Bacillota; class Clostridia; order HGM11514; family HGM11514; genus SIG438. The sequence continues at coordinate 10,327 of JAZQHN010000004.1, read as the reverse complement.
CTTGGCTGACCAACAACAAAAAACGATTTTCTTGGAGGAAATAAAATGATTCGTATCACTGTTTGGAATGAAAATTTCCACGAAAGCACAAAAGAAGAAATTGCAAAAATTTATCCCAAAGGGATTCACGGTGCCATTAAGGAAGGATTAGATACAGAAGCCGATTTTGATGTTCGCACCGCTACTCTTGCTGAACCGGAACACGGACTGACGCAGGATGTTCTGGACAATACCGATGTTCTTCTCTGGTGGGGTCACATGAAACACGGTGATGTTGCAGACGAAGTTGTGGAACGGGTTCATAAAAGAGTGCTGGAAGGTATGGGTCTCATTGTTCTCCATTCAGGACATGCCTCTAAAATTTTTAAAAAATTAACAGGAGCTGCTTCTGAGGATTTAAAATGGAGAGAAACAGGGGATATGGAAAAAATATGGTTAATGGATCCCTCTCATCCCATTGCAGACGGACTTCCTGAAATGATTGAAATCGAACATGAAGAAACCTACGGAGAGCATTTTAACATTCCTGCTCCCGACGAAATTGTTTTTATGAGTTGGTTTTCCGGAGGAGAAATTTTCCGAAGCGGCTGTACCTTTAAGCGTGGCAAAGGAAAAATCTTTTATTTCAGACCGGGTCATGAATCTTATCCCATTTTCTATCGGGAAGATATCCGTCAGGTTCTGAAAAATGCCATCCGTTGGGCAAAGCCTTTGAACAACAGTCCCTCTGTTGCATACGGACATTACAATTTTGAATAAAAGTTTGGGGAATGTAAAAATAAAAAGGTTGAAAAATCCTTCCTCAAAGTTAGCGGCAAGCTGAAACAATAAACAAAATGAAGAAAAATCCCACTGAAATGGGATTTCAGCGTGTCGATAAACTTATCGACACGCTGGCAGACGAGGAAAAAGGAAGGGATATTTTTAGAACTTCAATTCGTCGGCGTACGAGGGTACGGTAGAGTTGAAGTTCTGAAAAAGCAAGCAATCGTCAGGAAAATATCGAATTTTCCTGACGGTTTTCTATTTGTTATTATACATTTTGAATTTATATGATTTTTCTTGTTTTATTTTACTTTGCTTGCGGTAGACCGACTTTTTCGACAGTCTGAAATCCCACTGAAATGGGATTTTTCTTCGTTTTATCATCTTTTTGTTACGAAAAACATAACCTTTCGTCGTATCCATCTACGACTTCTGACCCCTGAAAGCAAGAAAGCACTTACTTTTGCTTATTTTTTCGTTCTGAACATTTTTCCCTATCCCCCAGAAAAAAGGTATTAAAAGAATTTACAGCCCCTGATTTTTATCTATGAACTTTTACGAGCTGTCCTCCGGCCTTTCTGGATTCCTCTGCAGCAATCCCCATCAGATGAGACTCAACAGATTCCTTCAGCGTGGTCAGACATTCTTTTTCCCCTGTTAACATACCGTAAAGCTGTTCTACTAATTTAATATCTCCGCCACCATGGCTTTGGTCTTCTGTCATAATATCCTTCAGAGATAGGCTTCTTTTTTCTTCGCCATATGGCATAATATCAATGCGATCTTCTCGCTCATCAAAAACCATTTCTCCATAATTTCCGTAAAAAAAAAGTCGTCTTCCCGCCTCTGAAGCATATACCATTTTCAGAGATGCCTTAATTCCATTTCGGAAAGTCATTTGAACAAACTGGTGATCTACCTTTTCTACCTTGCATTTGAAGGCACAAATCCCATATTCTCCTTCCCGAAGTCCATGGCGAATTTTTTCTTCCGTATGAGGTTTTTCAATGGTCACTTTGTTAAACGGCCATTGAAATTCCGGTTTTCCCAATTTATACCAGTAATCAAGATAAATCCGTTTTGCACTGTAAGGGCATTCATTTTGGTACTTACAATCCAAACATCGATAAGCTGAATCTTCGGGAGCATTTTCTGGAACAAAAAAACTCAAATCCCCTACAGAAGATACCGTATCACATTCACTATTGGCATAAGCCTGAATTAAATCAAGATCATGACTGCATTTTGCCAAAATTGCAGGATGTCCCAGCTCAATAGATGCTCCGATTCCACGTACATACGCTTGTGCCCAATGGGCATACCATACACGTTCAGATGCATCAATGGCATATACTTTTCCAATGACGCCTTCCTTTAATAAATCTGCGCACTTTCTAAATCCGGGAGCATATCGAAGCTCGTGACATACGACCACTCTTTTTTTCGTTTTCTGCTGGGTCTTCAACAATAAATCCAACTCTTCCAAGCTGTCACTCAAGGGTTTTTCTAACAGTAAATCATATCCCAGATTCATTCCTTGTACTGCTTGTGGAACATGTTCACGGTCAGGAGTAGCAATAACCAAAATATCTGCCCGCTTTTTCTCAAAAAATACTTTTGGGTCTGTAAATGTTTCTACCTTGTCCATTGGCGTCAATTCCAAAGTTTTTCTGATTTGCTCCGAATTAATATCACATAAGGCCGTAATCAAAAATTTCTCCTTTTTTTCATTCATATAATTGGCAAACCTGGATCCTCTTGAACCGGTTCCAATAATGGCAACTGTAAACTGTTTCATCAACGTTTCCTCCCAATCGTTTTATGATTAACTTTATTATACCATATCGTTTCTCATAAAGGAATATAAAAAGGGATATAAAAATTGTAAAAATCAAAACAAACTATTTACAGTTTTCTTTTTATTTGGTATAATAGCTTTATTAAAATAGTATAATTCAAAACAAAGGAGAAGAATATGAATATTATAGAATTATCAGAACTTCAATATCGAAACTACCATATTGATGTCATCAATTCCTGTAAACAAAATTGGAATAAAAGAGAAACTTTTTCCTGTATGGGAAAACCAAAGGAAGTGAACTTATTACTTTATCTGGATGGATTGAATGCAGAATACCAATTGAAAAACGGAGAATCTTTTTGTGTTTCGGAAGGAAGTCTTGTCTATCTTCCTAAGGGAAGTGAATATTCCGTTCGTTTTTTTGATAAAAAAGATCCCACCGCAAACACGGTGGGTATTAACTTTCATCTTTATGACGATAAAACAAATCCCTTTTTATTAAGCCAATCTGTTTTACTGTTTCCTTCTGTCAATTGCCGTATGCTAATTGAAAAAATCAATACAGCAAGCGAAGCTTCTCTTCCCTGCTATGGTGACATGAAATCAGGAATGTATGAATTAATAACCATACTGAGCCGATTGGAAAAAAGAAAATCATCGAAACGATATTCCATTATTGAAAAAGGAATTATCTGTCTTGAAAAAACCGGGTCCCCTGTACCAAGAGTTTCAGAACTGGCAAAATTGTGTAACGTCAGCGAAATTTATTTTCGTAAGCTGTTCAAAGAATACTCCGGTGTTTCCCCTTCTGAATATATCATAAAGCAAAAAATAGAACGCGCAAAAACTTATTTAATTTACGAAGATTTTACAATTGCAGAACTGGCAGAAATGCTGGATTTTTCAGATCCTTCTCATTTTTGCAAGCAGTTTAAAAAGCATACCGGATTTTCTCCTTTGCAGTACCGCTTAAAACAAAACTGATTTATTTTCTTTTCCGATCTAAAAAATCCATGTACCGAAGCCAATCATAACGGCTTAAAAAATGCCTTCCATCCCGCAGATGATACCCGATTTCTCCTTCTTGATAGCTTGTTCCGGAGGAAGGAAATGCATGATCGCTGATAAAACCGGAAAGACCGTATTCCGCATAAGCTTGGCTCGCTGCAACACAGCACCAATATTCACTTTCCGGATCTGCGCCCTTATCCTCCAGAGCACTTCCAACACAAATCAGTCTTGGTGCAATCAAGGAAAGAAGAAAATGCTGGTCATAGGGCTTTTCATTATCACGATCGACAAATTCTGTAAAACGGGGACAATACCAATCATCAGAACCTAATCTGATAAAGCTGGAAATATGCTCTCCCTGTTCACTGCGATTTTTAGAAAGAGAGGCTCCTCCGTAGCCTGAATTATTAGAAATAGAGCAATAAACCCGTTCATCTTGAGCACCGCACCAAAGAGCCGTCTTTCCCAAACGGGAATGACCCAAGACCGAAATTTCTTCCCTGTTCAGTTCTTCCCTTGTTACCAGATAATCAATGATTCGGCTTGCGCCAAATGCCCACATACCAATTTTTCCCCATTCATTGGGTTGACGTTGATTCTCTTTGATATACATAGAGGCAAGACCGGAGGAAAAATCGCCAAAATGAGTATCGGGAGTAATATCATGATAACACACCACAGCCAAAGCATATCCGTGGTCACAAATCTCTTCTGCAGGAACATAACGGTCCGGTACCTCAGGACGAAATGCCAAATGTAAAATCACAGGTAAATTTTGGTTTCTATGCGGAATAAACAGCTTGAAAGGAAAGGAATAGATTCCACCGGGGGTAGAAAAACTCAAGGAAATATGTTGTTCTAATACTTTTCCCGCAAACGCATTCCTATCTTCATAATAAATTTCTGCTGATACTGTCTTTGGCGGTTTGGGTGTGACTCCGTATATGTATTCGCACAAAAGAGAAAGTAATTCCTGCCTTCGCTCTTCCCAACAAACCCCCTCCTTCATCAAAGGTAAAATCTCTCGTTTTTTTAATACCTCACACATAATTCTTCTCCTGCTTTTTCTGTTTTATTGTATGGTTTCCTTTGTTATATTCCGCAATATTTTTCAAATGATCAAACATCCAATATCATTGTTATAAGTGAAGCACTCTTGCCTTAATTTCCTTGGTTTTTCCTACATTCCAGAAATTTTCTCCAAGATATCCGCAAGTACGTCTGGTTACATTCATTTTTCTGTGATCCATGTTATGACATACAGGACATTCCCACTCGTTATCGTCATTAATCATAATTTCACCATCATAACCGCACACATGACAATAATCACTTTTTGTATTAAATTCAGCATACTGAATATTATCATAAATAAACCGCACCACATCTTCCAAGGCTTCTAAATTGTTTCTCATATTGGGAATTTCTACATAAGAGATTGCACCGCCTGAAGAAATTTTCTGGAACTGACTTTCAAAGGTGAATTTAGAGAAAGCATCAATGTGTTCTCTTACATCCACATGATAGGAATTGGTATAGTATCCCTTATCTGTTATATCCTTAATCGTACCAAACCGTTCCTTGTCAATCCGTGCAAACCGATAACATAAAGATTCTGCAGGAGTTCCGTATAATGCAAATCCGATTCCCGTTTCTTTTTTCCAACGGTCTGTGGTAGCCCGTAAGTGATTCATCACCTTGAGAGCAAATTCCTTTCCGCCTTCTTGGGTATGAGATACCCCCTTCATAAGCTTGGTTAATTCATAAAGTCCGATATATCCTAAAGAAATACTGGAATATCCACCATATAAAAATTGATCAATGGTTTCGCCCTTTTCCAGTCTTGCAATGGCACCATATTGCCAATGAACAGGGCTTACATCTGATTTGATTCCCTGGAGCGCTCTGTGACGGCACATAAGTGCTTCAAAACAGAGGTCCAGTCTTCCTTCCATCAGCTTCCAGAATGCATCCTCGTCTCCTTTTGCCAAAATACCGAGCTGAGGCAGATTAAGACTGACCACTCCCTGGTTGAAACGGCCTTCAAATTTATAATTGCCTTCGTCATCCTTCCAAGGAGAAAGAAAGCTTCTGCATCCCATGGGACTAAACACATTGTTTTCATAATGCTCCCGCATTTTCTTAGCAGAAATATAGTCGGGATATAACCGCTTTGCGGAGCATTTTACCGCTAATTTGGTAATGTAATCATATTCTCCGCCCTTCAGGCAATTATGCTCATCCAGCACATACACAAGCTTAGGAAAAGCAGGAGTTACATAAACGCCCTGTTCGTTTTTGATTCCTTCCAACCGCTGACGCAGGATTTCCTCGATAATCATAGCATTTTCCTTCAGATATTCATCTTCAGGATCCAGATGCAAAAAGAGAGTGACAAAGGGAGATTGGCCATTTGTGGTCATAAGAGTGTTAATCTGGTACTGAATGGTCTGTACACCGGAACGAAGCTCAGAATATACCCGTTCTCTGGTAAGATTTTCCAGCACCTCTTCCGATAGCTTTCCTTCTGCCGCTTTACTAATACTTGCCTTGTATTTTTCATATGTAAATCTTAAGTATTTTCCCAAATGACGAATATCTACAGATTGTCCGCCGTACTGGCTGCTTGCTACCGCCGCAATAATCTGAGTTACAACGGTACATGCAACCTGAAAGCTTTTCGGGCTTTCTATCATTTTGCCGTTCATTACAGTTCCGTTATCCAGCATATTTCCAATATCAATCAGACAGCAGTTAAAAATAGGTTGCAAAAAATAATCTGCATCATGAAAGTGAATTGCTCCTTCCTCATGTGCTTTGGAAATTTTTTCAGGCAACAAGATTCGTTTGGTCAGGTCCTTGGAAACCTCACCTGCAATCAAATCACGCTGAGTGGCAGCGGCAACCGCATTTTTATTGGAGTTTTCCTCCATTACATCACGGTTAGAGTTCTGAATCAAAGTTAAAATGGATTCATCTGTTGTGTTTGCTTTTCGTACCAATGCTCTGGAATAGCGGTAAATTATATAAATTTTTGCCAAGATATAATGATCGTACTCCATCAGCTTTCGTTCAATAATATCCTGGATATCCTCTACCAACATTCTTTGTTTATTTTTTCGTTCTATGTAAGAGAGAATCTCATCAATTTCCTGTTGGGACGCACGTTCTGATTCTTCCACTACTTCATTAGCCTTATTGATTGCAATCACTATTTTTTGACGATCATAATCCACAACTCGCCCGTCTCTTTTAATCACTTGCATTGTTCATTCTCCTTTCTTTTTTTGATGTATTTATAATCATACTCTATTTTTCTTGAAAAATCAGTTGCATTTGCAACAAAAATGTGATATTATATAAGATGTAGTAAAAATTTTCTTTTATAAAACACAATATATTGTGGAGGTATCTATGAAAAAACCTGCTATTTTCTATTCGATTACTCGCGAAGAAATTGATGCCATGATGCATTGCTTTCAGGCAAAGCGAAAAAAATATACCTGCGGTGACACCATTGTGATGTACGCAAGTGAATTTGACCAAATCGGAATTCTTTTATACGGAGAAGCAGAATTGATTCGTTATGAGGAGGACGGCGCCCGTACCATTTTGGAACGATACGATCCTGATCATATTTTCGGGAAGCTGAATATTGTTCCTGCCGATACAGCCTCAATTGTCTGCTCAAAAGATTGTGAGGTCATTACCTTTTCTTATTATCACCTGGTAGACCGCTGTCCTAATGTGTGTGCCCATCACAGCACGTTAGTAGAAAATGTTCTCCGTCTGATGATTGAACGAACTCAGAATTTAAGCAGTCGGATTGATATTTTAAGTCATCGCACTTTACGAGGAAAATTGCTTGCCTATTTTGAAACTACAGCAAAACAGCTAGGAAGCCGTTCCTTCCGTTTGCCATTTTCCATTAACGACTTGGCGGATTTCCTTTGTGTGAATCGAAGTGCTATGATGCGTGAAATGAAAAAAATGAAGGAGGAAGGTTTATTTTCCTCAAAGGGTCGGCAAATTACTTTGTTGTAAACGGCAGTTATCCCATAGTAAAAGAAATGGATGGTTATTGATTTTGAAAAATTGGTATTACATCAAAGGAAAGAGCATTTTTTCTTAGCATTTAAAGAGAAAGGAAGGGAAATCCGGAAAAAAATTTATTTTTTTCTAAAAAACCCTTGTAATTTACAGTTTTTTCTATTATAATAGAAATATAGAATACTGATCACTCATCCGAAAATGGTTCGGATGAGTGGTTTTGATGAAAAGGAAAGGTGTGGATTACCTATGAGTCAATTTTTAGACAGAATTATCGAACGGGCAAAAGCTGATAAGAAAACGGTTGTTCTTCCTGAATCTATGGACAGAAGAACCTTCGAAGCAGCAGAAAAAATCTTAAAGCAGGATATTGCAAATATTGTAATTATCGGAACTCCTGAAGAAATTGAGGAAAATTCCAAGGGCTTGGATATTTCCAAGGCAACGATTATCAATCCTTATACTTATGAAAAAACAGAAGAATATCTGAATTTGTTTGTAGAATTAAGAAAGTCAAAGGGACTTACATACGAAGATGCCAAAAAACAAGCTTTGGGCGATTATATGTACTATGCTTGTCTCATGGTAAAAGCAGGAGATGCTGACGGGGTAGTTTCAGGTGCCTGCCACTCTACCGCGAATACCTTAAGACCCAGCCTTCAGATTATCAAAACAAAACCTGGTGTTGCTTTGGTTTCTGCATTCTTTGTTATGGTGGTACCCGATTGTGAATACGGTGCTGACGGAACCTTTATTTTTGCAGACAGCGGTTTGGAGCAAAATCCTGATCCCGTAAAGCTGGCAGCAATTGCAGGATGCTCTGCTGAATCCTTTGAACTGCTGACCGAAAAAGAAGCTTACGTTGCAATGCTTTCCCACTCTTCCATGGGTAGTGCAAAGCATGCTGATGTAGATAAAGTTGTAGAAGCTACCAAGCTTGCAAAAGAACAGTATCCTGATGTGAAGCTGGACGGAGAACTGCAGTTGGATGCTGCAATTGTTCCCGAAATCGGGGAATCCAAAGCTCCCGGTTCCAGTGTTGCAGGTCATGCAAATGTTTTGGTATTCCCTGACCTGGATGCAGGAAACATCGGATACAAATTAGTACAACGTCTGGCAAAGGCGGAAGCTTACGGTCCTATTACTCAGGGAATTGCAATGCCTATCAACGATTTGTCCAGAGGATGCTCTGCCGATGATATCGTAGGTGTTGTTGCTATTACTTGTGTACAGGCACAAAATCAGAAATAAAACAGGAGGATATTGCTATGAAAATTTTAGTTATTAATGCAGGTAGTTCTTCTTTAAAGTATCAGCTGATTTCTATGGAGGATCAGGTGGTAATGGCAAAGGGCTTGTGTGAAAAAATCGGTATGGACGATTCTAGAATTAAGTTCAAGCCTGTAAACGGAGACGAAGTGATTACCGAATCTCCCATGAAGGATCATTCCGATGCAATTAAGCTGGTAATTGCTGCTTTGTTAAACAAGGAATATGGTGTGATTTCTTCTATGGATGAAATTTCTGCAGTAGGTCATCGTGTGGTTCACGGCGGTGAATTGTTCAGCGGTTCTGTTCTGATTACCGATGAAGTAAAGAAAGCGCTGGAGCAGTGCACACCTTTGGCACCTTTGCATAACCCTGCAAACTTAATCGGAATTGCTGCTTGCGAAGAAGGGATCCCCGGGGTACCTCAGGTTGCAGTGTTTGATACTGCATTCCATCAGACCATGCCGAAAGAAGCTTACATGTACGCGCTTCCTTATAATTTGTATGAAACTCATAAAATCAGAAGATATGGTTTTCATGGTACTTCTCACCGTTATGTTTCTGCAAAAGCGGCTGAACTGTTGGGAAAACCTGCAGAAGAATTGAAAATTATTACTTGCCATTTGGGTAACGGCTCTTCCATTACTGCAGTGGATGGCGGAAAATCTGTTGACACCAGCATGGGCTTTACTCCCTTGGAAGGTGTTGTAATGGGAACCCGTTGCGGTTCTATCGATCCTGCTATTTTGACCTTCCTGATGAATCAGGAAAATATGGATGCCAAAAAAATTGATGAAATGATGAATAAAAAATCCGGTCTGCTCGGAATTTCCGGAGTCAGCAGTGATTTCCGTGACCTGGAAGCAGCGATTAATCAGGGAAATGAAAGAGCAAAGCTGGCTGTTGACATGTTCTATTACAGCGTAAAGAAATATATCGGTGCGTATGCAGCTGCTATGGGCGGTGTTGATGCCATTGTATTTACGGCGGGAATCGGTGAAAACAACTGTGCAGGCCGTTTGGAAATTACAAAAGGCTTGGAATTTATGGGAATCAAGATTGATCCTGAAAAGAACAGCAAGCGTGGAGAAGCATTGGATGTTTCTGCAGAAGGTGCAACCGTTCGTACTTTGGTTATTCCTACTGATGAGGAAATGATGATTGCAATGGACACTTTGGAACTGACAAAATAAGCAAAATTGCACAAAATTTAAAAAATCGCTTGACAAGAAAGCAAATTTCTAGTATACTATATACACTGTGCCGAGGTGAGACAGGATGAAAATTGAATTATTGCAATTACTGAAAAATGAAGGTGCCACAGCAGAATTAAAGGATACCGTCTTTTCTCCGGAAGAATTGGATATTGACGGGGATGATGTTTCGTTGAAAAATGCTGTTACGGTAAACGGAAGATTTCTCAATATGGGT
>JAZQHN010000003.1:0-4219 GCA_045540615.1 Clostridia bacterium | reverse complement strand
GGAAAGAAAGTATTCTGGGATGACAGAGGCTTGATTGTAATCAGCGACGGAGAAGTTCTTAACGCAGAAGAAGCAGATTTGGTAACAAGTATTGTAGAATTGTTCAACTAAGAATAAAAAAAGAAGATGGCTATGCGAAGTCGCATAGCCATCTTTCAGCGTGTCGGTAAGTTTTCGACACGCTGGCAGACTGGGAAAAAGGAAGGAATATTTTTAGAACTTCAATTCGTCGGCGTACGTGGGTACGGTAGAGTTGAAGTTCTGAAAAAGCAAGCAACCGCATGGAAAATTCGATGTTTTCCATGCGGTATTTTGTTATTTTATAAAAGGAAATGTTAATTATCTTATGTTCGACTTTTCTTTTTTGCTTGTGGTAGACCGACTTTTTCGATGGTCTGAGAATGGCTATGCGAAGTCGCATAGCTGTCTTTTTAAGCAAGTTAAGAGTCACTCGGTAGCTCTTTTTAGGTTTGATTCTTTCAGCCAATGTTTTTGGAATCCGAAATAATAGATTAAAATCATACTAATGCTGAGGATATAGGAAATCGGATAAGAATAAAAAACAATTTCAATTCGGTTAAAAATAGGTAAAATAGTATAAATCCAGATTAATCTTGAAATACATACTCCGAAAATGGATAGCATCATGGGAATGAAGGATGAACCGCACCCTCTTACAATGGAACACAATATTTCAAACCCGGCATAAATAAAGACAGTAGGAACTAAAATACGAAGGCGTTGTATTCCTGCGTTGATAACAGCTGTATCCTCGTTAAAAATGTGTAAAAGAGGTTGACCGAAAGCGGTTGCAAGAATCCCTAACAGAAAAACTGTTCCCATAGAAAGCAAGGTGCATTTGATTGCCCCTTCTTTAATTCTCTGTTTATTGTTTGCTCCGTAGTTCTGACTGGAAAAGGTAACGGCTGCGGCACTAAAGGCAGCAGTTACTTGGAATAAGCAACCATCAATGTTACCCGAGGCAGTACATCCGGCAATCATAGTGGAACCAAATTGGTTTACAGCAGCTTGAATGCACATATTAGAGACAGAGAACATAGAGCTTTGAATACTTGCAGGAATTCCTAACCGCAAAATTTCTTTTGTAATTTTCTTATCCGGAATCAGTTTTCGAAAATGTAACCGGCAAATTCCATCTGCACGGAGGAGAGATATGGTTGCCAAAATAGCGGATACAATTTGAGATGTTACAGTAGCAATTGCAACTCCTGCCACTCCTAAGCGGAAAATGATGACCAGAATCAAATTTAAGCATACATTAATCAAACCGGCAATTGCCAAAAAGAGTAACGGATTTCTTGAATCCCCTTCTGCTCTTAGAATTCCGGCGCTGAAACAGTAAACAGAATTGGGAATGGAGCCTGCGAAAAAGATTCTGGTATAGAGTAGGGTAGAAGCATAAATATCTTGAGGTACGTTAAGCCAGTGAAGAAGCATGGGAGAAAACACATATCCCAAAATGGTTAAAATGATACCAACAATCAAGGATACCGCGTAGGTAGTGTGAATGGATTTCTCCAGTAAAGCTCCGTTTCCGGAACCATATCCTTGGGCAACAACAATGCTTCCGCCATTGACAAATCCACCTAACAGACAAACCAAAAAACCGGTTGCGGTACCTGCTGTTCCAACCGCTGCCAAAGCTTGTGCACTGTCAAATCTTCCAACAATTGCCGCATCTGCCATATTATAAAATTGTTGAAGTAAATTTGTTAAAATCAATGGGAAGGCAAAGAGTAAAATTTGTTTATTGATTGCACCTTTGGTCATATCTATATTTTTACTCAAAGAAGAAAAAAATTGTTTTAGTTTCATTATAAAATGCACCTCTGGAAAGCCAAAGAAAGAGGGACATCCTCATCAAGGATATCCCTCTGATCTGTTAATGATTAGTGAATGATAGCTTTTTCTGTTTCTTTATCAAACAGATGAACCTTAGTCATATCAAAAGCAACCTTGATGGTATCACCAACCTTAGAGGTGGATCTGGGGTTAACTCTTGCAATACAGTTGCTACCTTCAACGGTCAGATACAGATAAGTTTCGGAACCCATCATTTCTGTTACGGTAACTTCTGCAGTTACGATGCTTTCAGGGAAAGCAGACAGATAGCTTTCTTCATCATGAATTCCTTCAGGACGCAGACCCATTACCATGGTCTTACCAACATATTCTTTCAATTCGTCAGTTACTTTACCTTCAGGCAGAACAATTTTTGCATTGCCAAAGGTCAAAGTGTATTTGCCGCCTTCTTCGTTCAGAACAACATCAATGAAGTTCATCTGGGGACTACCCATGAAGCCTGCAACAAACAGGTTAGCGGGTTTATCATACAGAACCTGAGGAGAATCAACCTGCTGGATGAAACCATCCTTCATAACTACGATACGGGTACCCATAGTCATAGCTTCTGTTTGGTCATGTGTTACATAGATGAAAGTGGTTTGCAGCTTGGTGTGCAGTTTGCTGATTTCACTTCTCATCTGAACTCTCAGCTTAGCATCTAAGTTGGACAGCGGTTCGTCCATTAAGAATACCTTAGGTTCGCGAACGATAGCACGACCCAGCGCAACTCTCTGACGCTGACCGCCGGACAAAGCCTTTGGCTTTCTGTCAAGCAAATGTTCGATACCCAAAATCTTAGCAGCTTCTGTTACACGACGTTTGATTTCGTCCTTTGCAACCTTACGCAGCTTCAGACCGAACGCCATGTTATCAAATACGCTCATGTGAGGATACAGTGCATAGTTCTGGAATACCATTGCAATGTCACGATCCTTGGGAGCCATATCGTTTACCAGTTTTCCGTCGATGTACAATTCACCGGAAGAAATTTCTTCCAAACCTGCGATCATACGCAGGGTAGTGGACTTACCGCAACCGGAAGGTCCAACCAATACGATAAATTCTTTGTCTGCAATATCCAAGCAGAAATCACTTACCGCAGTTACTCCTCCTGAGTAAATTTTATAGATGTTTTTAAGATTTAATTCTGACATAAAACTACCTCCTACAAAAAATAATATCTCAGCTTTTTTCAGCATAAAAATCTATACTAATACTATACCATAAAATCGCAAAAAAAGACATACCTTTTTTACACAAAATTATGAAAAATATTTTAGTTACTTTGCATAAAGAAAGCAACTGGATGTGCAAACAAGATAAATTATTTCCTTCCTTTGTGGCTATATTGCACAATTTACCATTTTTTACCAATTATTTTACCCTATTTGAAGAGCGGATTTTAACAAATCTAATTCCTGTTGAGAAAGCTCTCTGAATTCTCCCGGAGACAGGGTAGGATCTAAGATTAAAGGTCCGATTTCCAAGCGTTTTAAATAGGTAACCTTACAGCCGATTGCTTCAAACATCCGTTTCACCTGATGGAATTTCCCTTCGTAAATTATAAGCTCAATTTCATCCTCGGAAAGAAGGAACAATTCAGCAGGCAGGGTAATATATCCGTCCTCTAAGGGAACTCCCTTGGCGAACAACTCCTTATGTTGTTCTGTTACGGAGCCGTCTATTTTGGCATAGTATCGTTTTGGTACATGATGCTTAGGGGAAATAATTTTATGTGCAAGCTCCCCGTCGTTAGAAAGAAGAACAAACCCTTCTGTATCCTTATCCAATCTTCCTACGGGATAGGGGTTGAACACAAGATAGTCTTCCGACAGCAGGTCGCAAACAGTAGAAAACAAATTGTCCTCTGTAGCACAAACAACATCCTGTGGCTTGTTCATCATTAAGTAAACATAAGTGCGGATGGTGATGGGGGTACCGTCTAAGGCAAGCTCTGTTTCTTTTGGGTCAAATTTTGCTGAAGGATCTGTTATGATGATTCCGTCTGCGGAAATTCGTTTCCCGCGAATTAGCTTTTTTGCCTCTGAGCGGGTTGCCAATCCTGCATTTGCAATTAAATTATCCAGTCTTTTTTTCACAGGCTTCTCCTTTTATTATTTCTTTTTATTCAATACCAAAATCTGATGACAGGTAAAGGAATCAATTTCGAAATGAATGTTATTGCCATTTTGTGAAAAGGCAACAGGAGTATTCTGTGGTGCCAGATAAGCAGACTCAATTTCCACAGGCAACTGCAGTGTCAATCGGGTATTGTAAACGGGCATTAAATCTTCAATAATTTCAACATTTGCACCACGTTTTGTAGGGGTAGCATACAACATATGAACCATAT
>JAZQHN010000002.1:0-4464 GCA_045540615.1 Clostridia bacterium | reverse complement strand
GCATTCTTCAATACGATTCTTACAGGTTTGTCGGTGGTTGCACCTTCATTTCCTGCACCGTAAACTTTATCTGCTTCACCGATGGTAAAGTCAGCGGAAGGTGTGCTTCCTGCCAGAGGCAGTTTGAAATCGCCGGAAATCAAAGTTTCCGCTTGAATTTCCATTGCTACGCCTTCTGCATCAACATTGATTTCAGGAGTTCCCTGTTCAGGGTCAACCGTCATTGTGACATCGGTTACAGCCTTATCAACGGTTAGATTAGAGGAAGGATAATCGTAGTTCACAGAATAACTTCCGTTTTTGGAAATGGTACCGTCACTTCCGCCTTCTCCTTTTGCGGTTGTCAAAGCCTGGCGGATTGCCAGTTCTGCTTTATCAACAACAGACTGAACATCATCTGCTGTTACCGTTTCTTCTTCCTGTAACGCTTCTTCCAGTGCTTTGATTACTTCTTCGGGATATTCTCCGTAGCCGTCACCAATTACTGCAGTTTCCAAGAAAGCTTTTGCATTGGCAATCGTTTCTTCTAATTTAGAAACATCGGCAAAAACGGAAGAAATTGTTACTTTAAAGTTATTGGAATTAGCAGAGGAGCTGATTACAAAATGTCCTTCTGCTCCTAATAGGGCGGTAGAATCTAAAATATCAGAATATACCTCTTCCCCATCTAACTTTAATGCAATCATCACTTTTTCGGTGGGCAAATCGTAAACACCGACTGTTACCACATGCTCTTTATTGTATTCAAACTTCTTGTCATTCTTGGTTAATGCTTCAACGATGCCTTTATACGGACTTTCCGGAGCATATTCCTGGAACATCACCATGTTCTGTTTCAAGTCAAACATTGCACAGGTACCAACCCAGCCCCAGTTAGAGGTATTATCCTGTCTGAAATAAATACCAATCCAGCCATCGTCACCGGCTTCTTCCGGATTTGCAACCTCTGCCTTCATCTTGAAGGTAATTTCAGTATTCTGAGGCAGTTCTCCAGTATAAAGAGCAATGGTCTGTTTTCCGGTAGCACCTAAAATCATGGAGTCATCTTCAAACAAAATATCATTATTTCCCTTTGCGTCAATCCATTTTGCCTGATTTTCTCCTGTAATCAGAGAATTGATAGATAGTCTGGTTACATCAGCATCGTCCAACACACTGATGGCACTGTTTTTCAAAGTATCCATAGCATTTTTCAGAGTATCGGTTGCCTGATTGACCATAAACTGGTAAGCTTCCTGATTGTTTGCAACAGTTCTTGCAGCTTCCAAAGCAGTTTCTAAAGCTTTTACTGTTTCTTCGGGATACTGACCGGCTTCTGTTCCGATTTCAACAGAATCCAAAAGTTCCTGAGCCTGATTGATAGTCTGATACAATGCAATTTTATCAACACCGGCAGTATTTACTTCAATATAAATTGGTTCGGAAACCAACTTGTTGAGGCTGTAATCTCCTCTTGTGTCATGAGGAATCAATTCATAGCGAATATATTTTCCTTCGCAGTTTTCGGCTACGGTATAATTTGCACCCCAGCCGTTATCCAGCATGGTGTATTCCCCATTTTTGGTATCGCTGACATACCAAGTAACTTCGGAGTATCCTTCCTCATCCTTGTCAGGATCGGTAAAGGTATAGCTTGCTGTAATGGTCTGTCCCATAGCAGGAACACCTGCTACACGAAGATTGGTTGCACTTGGCTTATTTCCGCCTATAACAGTTTCCGTGCCCATTTTGCTGAACTGAATGTCATCAAAGTCAGAAATGGATTTTCTGATTTGTGCCAAAGCATCAGTGGTTAAGGTATAGTCCTTGCCGTAATCAACAAATACCGGTTTGCCGTTAGCCAAAATTTCAGAGCCCAAATTCAAACAATTTCTGATATCGGTACCATTCATGTTCTGACTATTAATGAGACTTGAATCATCACTGCCGATATTCACATATACATTTTTTTCCCACATACTGGTATGACCAATGGGAATGTTTTTATTCAGCCAAGTCCAGAAGGCTTTTCTTGCTTCATACTGTTTTGTTTCGTTTGCTTTTGATTTATCTGCATCATATGCAGCATTGGCTTCCATACAAGCTTCATGCAAAGGCTTTGCAGCGTTATACAATTCCGCATTGAAATAGTCAAATACCTTTTTCCAGTCACCGGTAGGTTCGGTTTTGGTATAATATTCCTTCCAGGTATCGCTGAAAATCAGCTTTTGCAGTTCTGTTCCTTCAGTAATAGGATTGCTCTTATTGCTTCCTCTGCCAAAGGATTCCTGGAATCCAAAATGATAACACCAGGTATAAGCAGGATTCAAAATGTTATCAATTTCATATTCATAATGTCCCCAACCTTTCAGCGCACCGGGATAATCAGAGTTCATCATAATATTATTGTAAATATGGAAGAACTGACCGCCATTGGTTCTGATTGGGTATGAACCTTTTGTTCCGCCGCCACCTGCATCATTAAAGATATTGCCATACATAGTCGGGCAAGTACATCCGTCATCAACGAAAACTGCATGCTGAGGATTGGAACCCAAACCGCTGTAAATATGTTCAAAATAGTTATGTCTTACGATGTTACCCATTTCGGTAGCATTACGTCCCCAGTACAGAGCACCGCCATCATCGTTTAGGAGCTGTGCATCGTAAACCTTATTGTATTCAAATACAACATTGTTGGTCTGCTGGAAGGTTGCCGCACTATGAGCCAGGTCAAAAAATTCGTTATGAGAAATCACATGACCCACTCCCCGTATCGTCATTGCAGGCTGGCTGTTTCCTGCAGAAGTATGCATTTTATTATTTCTTATCACAATACCGCTAGAGGTTAAGGTTGCCCGATCTCCGCCTGTAAGGGCTATTGCCTGATTCATCATATCGTAGATGTTGCAGTTTTCAACTAGGTGGTTTTTACCTCCCATGTTAATAGCACTATGGGACGCACCGCTCATCACGCCGTTGCGAATGGTGATAGAATCAGTATTATCTCTTACCTCAATCATCAATCCTAAGTTATTACGAAAATCCAATCCGTCAAAGGTGATATGAGATGTACCATTAAAGCTTACCATCGTAGCGGTGTTGGTTGCCACCTGCATTTCAGGATTTTTCATATCCCCTACAGGATAGAAATACAAAATATTCTTTTCACGGTCAATATATGATTCACCGGGCAGGTCAATTTCTTCAAAGATATTTTTAAAGTAAACATGACGTTCGTAAGAAGGTGTATAGGTATCCTGACCGTAGGATGCATTATCGGTAGTCCAAAATACTTTATTTTTGGTATCCAGCTTATCAATTCTCAGGCTGTTTTGTGCCCACAGATAAGCAATCGCACCGGATACAACGATATCGTCCTTCTTAAATTCCCACTTTGCAGAACGGTTTTCGTTATCAGTATATTCCAATACCGCAGGCTGACCTGCTTTGTTGTACTTGGTTGCATCATAATATTTTTTATTTGCCGTCTTTGCATTGGTGAAATAATGCATTCCCCCTGCATGGTTGTTGGGCCAACGGGCTTCATACAATGCCACACCGTTTAAGTAAATACGGGTTCCCCGAGAGTGATTTACTCTGGTGGGAGTGATTCCCTGAGCACCCAAATCAATCATATAAAGGTCGTCTTTTGCATGTTCTTCAATCAGACGGTTTAAAAGTTTCTCATCTGTTACCTTCTGAATTTTGCTGGTATCAAGGGTAATCGCACCGGTAAAGGTTACGGTTTCGCCGTTGTAAGCCTGATAGGTAATGGGGCATTCCTTGGTACCTGAATCCTCTGCGGTAAAGGCAATGGTTTTGGTCACAGGATAAGTACCGCCCATGATATTGACGGTAATTCCGCCGTTGGGAAGTGCTTCCAAAGTACGGATGGTATCTCTTGCCTTTTCAATAGTAGCAAAAGGTGCATCAAAAGAGCCGTCGTTTGCATCGCTTCCCTCTGTAGATACGAAATATTCGATTTTTCCGATTACCTGAACAGGTTCTGCTTTTAATTCTTCCCCTGCCAAACCGTCTTTATCCTTGGGAATGACACGGATTCTCAGCCATTTTCCTGTATCGGAAACACCAATGGTATATTCATTGTTGGTTGAACTCTGAACCGGAGTATAAGCTCCGTCCTTTTCTGTTGCAGTTTCAAAGATAAAGAGAGAATCTCCCTTTTCAATGTTGCTGACAGAAGGTACATATTCAAACGTAACCGTTAGCTTTTTGTTGGTTTCATAAACACCGTCAATGGTCAATCCTTTTCCGGAAGGAGGAACCGATGCTTCTTTTACAGTTCCCGTTGCATCAGAGGTTCTTGTTTCTCCGGGAGAAGGCGCAACCGTTGTTTTTGGCGTTGCCAAAACTCTCAGCTGTTTTCCGAGATCTGCCTGTTGTACCTTATATTCTTTTGCAGTAGCACCGGTAATAGGATCCCATTTTGTTCCGTTATACACTTGCCACTGATAATCCACC
>JAZQHN010000001.1:0-4429 GCA_045540615.1 Clostridia bacterium | reverse complement strand
ACATATCACCTGCCTCGGCGGTGCTGACAGGGTGCGAGGATATATCAATGCATATCGTTTTATCCCCTTTACAGACAAGTATTCCTATACTGTTGTTACCCGTGGCGATGATGATCCGTTAGCCATTCTCAAGGAAAAGCCGGAAGCGTGGGAACGCAGAGACAGATTTCATATCATTCCCGCACCAAAGGGATTAGAAGGAATCAGCTCTTCTGTCATTCGCAATAAGCTTCGTGCGGGTGAAGATGGCGCAAAAGAAATGTGCCATCCAAAAGTGTGGTATCTTTTGATGCAGTATAGAAAGAATAATGGTAAAGAGAAATTATAAAGAAAAAGAATAGAGATGAGGTAGAGCAAATGTTGGATTTTATTTATCATGCTCCGACAAAAGTGTTTTTTGGTAAGGAAAAACATAAGGAAATCGGAAAGATTATTAAGGAATACGGATTTGGAAAAATCATGATGCAGTACGGAAAGGAAAGCATCAAAAAAACCGGTGTTTACGATGAAGTGATGAACTCCCTCAAAGAAGCAGGTATTTCAGTAGTGGAAATGGGGGGAGTGGAGCCGAATCCTAAGGTATCCTTTGTTCGGAAAGCAATTCAAATTGCCAAAGAAGAAAAAGTGGAGATGATCTTGGCAGTAGGTGGAGGGAGTGCTATAGATTCTTCAAAAGCAACTGCAGTAGGTGCAAAGAGTGATTGCGATATCTGGGATTTTTCTACAAGAAAAAGAACACCAAACGATGCGTTGCCGGTAGGATGTATTTTAACCTTATCTGCAGCAGGGAGTGAAATGAGCTCTTCTGCAGTCCTCACTAATACAGAATTGAATATGAAACGAGGCTATAATAGTGAATTTAACCGTTGTTTATTTGCTATTTGTAATCCGGAGCTTACCTACACTGTCAATGAATTTCAAACAGCTTGCGGTATTGTTGATATTATGGCTCATACTATGGAACGGTATTTTACTGTTTGTGAACCTACAGATTTAACTGATCAAATTGCAGAAAGCTTGTTGCGTTGTGTGATAAAATCAGGAAGAATTTTGATGGACCGTCCGGACGATTATGATGCACGTGCAACTGTCATGTGGGCATCCAGCTTATCCCATAATGATTTAACCGGATGCGGAAGAGAAAATGCTTTAGCGGTTCATCAGTTAGAGCATGCCTTGAGTGGTGAGTTTGATTTTATTGCCCATGGTGCAGGACTTAGTGTTTTGTTCCCTGCATGGGCAAGGTATATGTATCTCATCAATCCTTCCAGATTTGCTCAGTTTGCACGAAATGTTTGGGAAGTGACAGAAAAGGATGAAGTGAAAGCCGCTTTGGCGGGAATAGAGAAAATGGAAGCATTTTTCAAAGAATTGAATATGCCTTTGACACTCAGAACCTTTGGAATTGAAAAATCTTCTCTTGAGAAATTAACCGATCTTTGCACCTTTGGAAAGCAACGAACAGTAAAGAGTTATGTGGAAATGGACGATGCTGTTATCCGGGATATTTTTGAGAGTTGTTATTAAAAAAATCAGCCGTCAGGAAAATAAAAATTTTCTGGCGGTTTTTTATTTAGAGTAAGTTTGCATCAAATTTTTTCATTGACAGTAAGCAAAAAATATGGTATGATTAGTATGAATAATCATACAAAAGGGGCGAGAATATGAATATACAACCAGGAAAATATGCATGGATGGTGAAGATTGGTGAGAAGGGACAGTTTGTGATTCCAAAAGAAGCGAGAGAATTGTTTGACTTACAGCCGGGAGATGAAATACTTGTTCTTGGAGACAAAGAAAGAGGGATTGCAATTCCTGCAAAAGAAAAACAGCAAGATGTTGTGAAACAAATTTTTGAAAAAATAGAAAAATGAAAGCAGGTAATATGCTATGAGTAAAATTGTTTTCTTTTGTATTCCTGCGCATGGACATACAAATCCCACTTTAGGTGTTGTCAAGGAATTGATTTCTCAAGGACATCAGGTGTGGTATTATTCGTATAATATAATGCGTGAAAAAATTGAGTCAACAGGGGCGATATTTATTTCCTGTGATGATTACGATACAGAGCAAAAACTGAGTGCAAAGGATTCTGTCCGTGTAGGAAAGGATCTAGCATTTTCGACAAAGATTCTTGTAGATACTACTTTAGCTCTTGATGATAAGGTTTGCCAAGAAATGGCTAAGTTGAAACCTGATTGCATTGTAGCAGACTCTATGGCATTGTGGGGCAAGGCGGTTGCAATTAAACTTGGAATTCCTTTTGTTTCGTCTACAACAACCTTTGCTTTTAATCAATATTCAGCAAAGATGATGAAACAGGGAATCGGAGATTTGATAAAGATGTTTTTTTCAATGCCAAAAATTTCTAAGCAAGTGAAACGGTTGAAAGAAAAAGGCTATCCTGTTAAAAATATTCTGTCTATCATAGGGAATGACAATGATACTCATACAATCGTGTATACTTCCCCTGAGTTTCAGCCATGTTCTGAAACATTTTCAGAAAAGTATGCATTTGTCGGTCCTTTGCTGCAAATCGCAACTGAGAAAATTGAAAAAAAGAGAGATAAACTGATTTATATCTCAATGGGAACGGTTAATAATAACATGAAGGATTTTTATAAAACATGTATTTCTGCTTTTGGAAATACCGAGTATCAGGTAATTATGTCTGTCGGTAACTTAGTGCCTTTAGAGGAGTTTGATCAATTGCCGGATAATATAGCAGTTTTTCCACAGATTGACCAAATTGCTGTTTTAGAGAAAGCAGATGTGTTTATATCCCATTCAGGAATGAATAGTGTCAGTGAAAGTTTGTATTTATCTGTTCCTCTTGTTTTGATACCTCAAACAACGGAACAAAAGGGTGTTACTGACCGGGTTTTGGAGCTTGGTGCAGGAATAAAACTTGACAGAATAAATGAGAGTTCTCTTTTGAAGGCTGTAAATGAAATAGTAAATGACAACAGCTATCAACAAAATGCCCGTGAAATTTCGAAGAGTTTTAAAAATTCTTCAGGTGTAAAAGGTGCTGCTGAAAAAATAATCAAGGCTTGTAGTGATACGATATAACTAAATTAATGTGTCAAGGTGGGCTGGTTCTGTTGCCTTGTTGAGAGAGGGGAGGAAACTCCTCTTTCTTATTGTAATGATTGACAGGAAGAAAATACGGTGATATCATTATTTGTTTTTTGAAAATTTATTGACAAATGGATTGATTCATTTTATAATAGTATTAGAACCCTAAAAAAGGAGAGATACGTATGAAAATCGGAACAACCAAAGAATTAAAAAATCATGAATATCGTGTGGGAATAACCCCTGATAATGCTGCTGTATTTGTAGCAGACGGACATAGTGTTTATGTAGAAACAAGAGCAGGGGAAGCGGTCGGATTTACTGATGAAATGTACCGTGAAGCAGGAGCTGTTGTTTTAGATACACCAGTGGAAGTATTTAACCAATGTGATATGATTATTAAGGTAAAAGAACCGGAGCCTTGCGAATATGAATATTTAAAAGAAGGTCAGATTTTATTTACTTATTTGCATCTTGCCCCCAATCCCGGTCTTGGAGAAGCGCTGATTAATCGCGGGGTAAAAGCGGTGGCTTACGAAACCATTACCGATGAGGAAGGAAACCTTCCCTGTCTTCGTCCTATGAGTCAGATTGCAGGTCGACTGAGTATTCAGGAAGGTGCAAAATACCTGGAACGGAGCTTTGGCGGACGTGGAATTTTGCTGGGTGGTGTTCCCGGTGTGGAAAGAGGTAAAATTGTAATTTTAGGCGGCGGTGTTGCAGGTACCTATGCTGCAAAAGCGGCAGTGGGAAGTGATGCTCAGGTTACCTTGCTTGATATTAATATGAACCGTCTTTCTTACTTGGAAGATGTGTTCGGTGCCTCTGTTACTACTCTCTACAGTACAGATGCTAACATTAAAAAATGCTTGAAGGAAGCTGATTTGGTTATTGGTTCTGTTTTGATTCCCGGAGGAAAAGCTCCCTGGTTGATACGAAAGGAACATTTGAAGCTGATGAAGAAAGGTTCGGTTATTGTTGATATTGCTATTGACCAAGGAGGATGTTGTGAATCTTCTCATGTAACCACCCATGATAATCCCGTGTTTATCGAAGAAGGAATTGTCCACTACTGTGTTGGCAATATGCCGGGTGCTGTTCCCTATACATCTACCATGGCACTTTCCAATTCTACCTTCAAGTATGCAAGAATGATGGCGAATATGGGCTTTGAAGCAGCGATAAAGAAGGATGCAGGATTATTTAACGGGGTAAATATTTACAATCATTGCTGTACCAACAAAAATGTTGCAAAAAGTCTTGATTTAGAATATGTTGATTTGAATGATTTGATTTAACGTGATTTGTATATTTTTGCAGAATGAATTGATAGAGTAAGCTTCTTGACAGA